>JANQQY010000673.1 GCA_028284845.1 Spirochaetales bacterium | reverse complement strand
GAAACTTCTTGGAAGTCTATCTGCCGAAGATTCGATACGTTCGCTGGGGCCTAAAGGGCGATCCGCTCTTCGTCTTGCTCGGCTCCGTAGACAACGGTGTGCTCGGCAACGGCTTTATCATGGGCGGCTACACCAACACCCAGTTTCTTCCCACGCAGCGGATCTTTGGGATGAGCCTCGACGTAGATGGCGCGCTCTTCTCGTTCCCCTACGTTGGGATTGAGACCTTCGTAGCCAATCTGGCGGCGTTTGACCTGATTGGTTCCCGCCTCTACGCGCGACCGCTGATCGGCACCGAGATTCCTGTTATTCGAAACCTTCAGGTCGGAACGACCGTGGTCGCGGATAGCAATCCGTTCTATTTCGCTGAGGACACGGATGCGGATCTTTCGGTCTTCCTGCCATCCGGCACGTCGACTGACGAGGCGAGCGTCCTGATTTACGGCGCCGACCTTCGGCTCCCCATTATCTCGAATCCCGTGGTCTCCCTGGCTACCTTCGGCGACTACGTCATTCAGAACGGCAACTCGGGCGGAATGTTCGGGCTGGGCGGGCGCCTCTTTGGCGTCATGACCTACGGCGCGCAGGTTCGAATCCTCGGAGAGAACTTCATTCCCGTCTACTTCGACGGAGCCTACGACCTCTTCAGGCCGTTGAAGTACGCCGTCTACAGCGGCGCACCGGGTTTCGGGACCGAGTCGTACGTTGGCTGGTTCGCGAGCGCCGGGTTCTCCCTTCTGGAGGATCAGGTCGTCTTCGCTGCAAACATCGACGGACCATTTGGCGGAGCGGATCCGGAGGATACCTTCAAACAACCGGCGCTTCTCGCAACGTTCTCGCTTGCAGAGGGTCTGCTCGGTGGCTTCAGCTTTGAGGCAAGCTACGACAAGAAAGGCATTCAAGAACTCGCCGATCTGATTGATCCGGAGAACGCAGTTATTGGTGCCCGCCTGAATTACAAGATTGACGCGGCAACGATCTCGCTGGTATACGACCTGCAGTACGATCCATTCCCCGCGCCGGGTGATGACCCTTGGATCATCACGTCAAGCATTGAAAGTGCCATCTCGCTCTTCTAGAAGGGAGGACGCATGAGACGTATTGGACTACTGCTCCTGCTGATCGTTGTCGCAACGGCGGCGTTCGGCCAAGAGCTCATCTTTTTCGACGGCGACGTTCGCATTTACGAACGCGTTAATGGACAGCTTTTCGAGCTTCAGGACTCACAGGACGGATTCGTCGACTTCGGCTACCAGCTCGATCTCGACTACGTCGTTCGAACCTTTGATGGATTCGCAGAGATACTGTTGCCGAACGGCCACATCCTCAAACTTGCGGACAACACCGAAGTGCAGCTTGAGAGCGTTGTGGCACAAGGTTCCGGATCAGGAACCGATGTCGTGTCCGTCGCCTCCGGTCGCCTGAGAAGTGTCGTCGCGAACCTGACCGGCACCGGACGTGGCTTTGAAGTTCGCACTCCTACGGCAGTCGGAGGAGTGCGCGGCACCGACTTTGTGACCCAAGTCACCGGCGGGAACGAGATCATCGCCGTCAAAGAGGGTCTGGTGAACTTCACCAACAACGCCGGCGACACCCTGTCGCTTGCGGCGAATCAATTTGCCGACGCCCTTGCAGCCTCGTTTGCTGCCGCACAAGGGGATGTCGCAGCGCAGTTCTACGGAGCCCTGGACCAGCTCTCTGAGCAGGTGCAGGCTGCCCAGGAAGAGATTCTCGCACAGCTTCCACCGCCTCCTGAAGACGAAGAAACTCCGGAAACTGAGGACGACTCAGAGTCGAGCGACGAAGAGGAAACCGACGAGGAGAGCGAAGATCCGGAAGAGGTGAGTGTCGAGCCTGTGACACCGAGCGCCTCGGCTGATGACGCGGAAGACGACGGCTCCACGGAGCCTGCGGGTACCGGTCCGGTTGATGAGTTCATGGCAAATCTCGCGGAAGCGCTTGGCCTCGAGATCGGCTCGATCAGCCTTGAAGGGCAGACCTATGCCAAACTGATCGCCCAGCCGACCTTCTCCGTCGGGAAGCTCCGCGCCGGTCTCTACCTCCCCATCGTCTACTCCGGAAACCTCTTTGATATCGATGATTGGTATAGACCAAAGGGGAACAACGAGTGGTCGTTCGGAACCGACCAGGATTGGCGGAACGACACTCTGGACGCCATCGCAGACCTCACCGGTGACATCGCTCTCAAGATCAAGTTCCTTGAGTGGGGCGACATTCGCGATGATTTCTTCATCAAGGTAGGAAATCTGTCGGGCCTTCAGCTTGGACACGGACTGCTGATGCGGGACTACGCCAACGACACCGAGTTCCCGGCCGTTCGCAGGATTGGTCTCAATCTTGGATACGACTTTGGTCGCTTTGGATTCGAGGCGCTGACCAATGATCTCGCGGCACCGGAGATCTTTGGAACCAGGGTCTATTTCAGACCGTTCGGAGGATTCCCTCTCGCGGTTGGAGTCAGCGGTGTTGCCGATATCGGTCCTGCAAGAGATCTCCCAACCGTTGATGACGAGGACAACACCGTCTTTGTAACCGAACGAGAGTTGGACCCGATCTTCTTGAATCTCGCACTGGATCTCGACCTCCCCATCATTGAGCGAGACGCGCTTACGCTCGTCCTCTTTGGCGATGTTGGAGGACTGCTCCCCTACCTCCGTAACGATGGAGCGGGATTGTCGGCGGGACTCCAAATTGACGCACTGACCTACGAGAACGACGGGAGGACGGAGCTACGCAACTATGGCGTTGCGGCCGGCGTATTTGGAAACGCCGCAATCATGAACTTCCGTCTCGAGTTCCAGAATTACCACGGGATCTTCCAACCGGCGTTCTACAACGCGAACTACGATCGAGTGCGCGGCGAGAAGGCCCGAGAGACTATCGCCTATCTTCTGGCACCGGATGCAGCGGCGTTCCAGAACCAGACGATTGGTATCTATGGCGAAGCCGGCTTCTCGATTGCTGACGCGGTGCGGTTCGACCTTGGATACCTGTGGCCGTGGACCCGCGATCCTGACAACGACGACATCGTGGTGGGCGACAACGACTTCCTGCTGGCGGGTCTGACCTTCCAGGATGGGCTGTTGCCACTCGGAATCACCGCAGGATTCAGTTATCAGCGCACCTTCTTCGCCCCGACTCTCTTGAACCGCGACGGATTCGAGAGTGCTCGTCTCTTCGACGAGTACACGGTTCTCAGCGGCGAGATTGTCTACCCGGTAGCTCCGATCATGGACATCGTGGCGAGCGTCAGTTCGACGGTTGTGCGCGACACGGACGGATCGATCGTCTACGAGGAGCGTGGTGGTCAGCTTCGACCGAAGTACGGACCGGTGATCAGCATTGAAACGAGAATTGGAGGCATCGGCGAATAGTCGATCCTCTCGAACGGGCGGCTCAGTGCTCTGAGCCGCCTTTTTTTTGCCCTACATGGAGGACGCATGCGACCGGATGCCCATCACTGGGCACTCGGAGTTGAGGCCGCTCCACGTCGCAGGTTCCTTTAATCGCCACAGGACATCGTGGATGGAATGCGCAACCAGTCGGGAGAGAGATTCCGCTCGGCGGTTCGCCGGAGATAGCACGACGGAGTCTCGTGGCATTCGCCGGATCCACGTCCGGAACCGATTCGAGCAATGCCTTGGTGTAGGGGTGGAGCGGTTTGCCTAACACCTCGTCAACACTCCCCTCCTCCACGATAGATCCGGCATACATGACTGCAATCCGATCTGCAAAACCCCGGGTACTGGCGATGTCGTGAGTGATGTAGAGGAAGCTTGTCCCGCTACTCACCTGGATCTCGCGGAGAACGGCAATGATATCCGCGCGATGAGCGGCGTCCACCATGCTCACAGGCTCGTCTGCGACGATGACCTCTGGCTCGAGCACGATCGATCGCGCAATACTGACTCTCTGCCTCTGGCCACCGGAGAGGGCATGAGGATACTTGTCGAGCATCGCATCATCGTTCTCCAGGTGGACGCGCTCAAGTGCCTCTCGAACTCGTTGCTCGTGATCGCTGATTCCGTGAATCACGAGCGGCTCGGCTACGATGTCGCGAACCTGCATATAGGGGCTGATGCTCGAATACGGATCTTGAAAGACCGCCTGTACACGCTTCCTGAAGCCGAGGGACTCGGCGATCGGCTCGCCCTCAAGCAAGATCTCTCCCCTTGCCGGGGACACCAAGTGAAGGATCGCCTTACCGAGCGTCGTCTTACCGCTTCCTGACTCGCCTACGAGCGCAACAGTCTCACCGGCATTGAGGTCGAGATCAACCTCAGATACCGCAGTGTTGTACGCCCTCCGAAAGAGCCCCTGATTCTGCTCGTACACGACTGAGAGGTTTCGGATGCGGAGCATCACGTCGTCTCCTGTAGTCTTGGAACGTTCTCCAGCAGTTCTTTTGTGTACGCATCTGCCGGATTCGTTAGAACCTGTTCGGCACTACCGCTCTCACAGACCCGCCCCTGTCGCATGACGAGCATCGAATCCGCAAGATCACTTGCCAGGGCGATATCATGAGTGATGAAGATCATCGCGAGCTTCGCGTTCCACTTGAGTTCCTTTAGCGTGTTCATGATCTGCGCCTGAACGCTTACATCGAGAGCCGACGTGGGCTCGTCGAGAATAACGAGCTCCGGTTCCATCAGGAGCGCCATGGCGATTGCCGCGCGCTGCTTCATACCGCCGGAGAGCTCGTGCGGGAACTGGCCGTAGACCTCTTCTCTGAGTCCGACCGACCGCAGGAGTTCCAGGGCGCGAGACTCGGCATCGTCGCGCGTTTCGCCGGACTCGAGCAAGGCGCGCTCGACGATCTGGTACCCGACCCGCTTCACCGGATTAAATCCGTTCATTGACGCCTGGAACACGACTGAGAGTCGCTTCCATCGTACGTCGCGGCGAAACTCGTCGTCAGGGAGATCGCTGATTGGGGTGCCGTTCAAGACGACCTCACCGCTGGATTCGATGACGCTCCTGGGGAGAACACGAGTCAACGAGTAGAGGAGGCTCGTCTTGCCGCTGCCAGTCTCACCGATGATCGCGAGACACTGACCTGGCTCTGCAATCTCAAACGAGACGCCGTCAACGGCGGTAACCGCGCCGTCATCCGTCCCGTATCGAAGAATCAGATCCCGGGCCTCTACGAACGCCATACTCG
>JANQQY010000630.1 GCA_028284845.1 Spirochaetales bacterium | reverse complement strand
ATCGCAGACGGCTCGACGCGACCCTTTGTGCTCATGCGTCCGCCGGGACATCACGCGCTCGACGACGTACCCATGGGATTCTGCATCTACAATCTGGCTGCGATCGCAGCCACGACGGCGCTCTCGGCGGGATGTGATCGAGTTGCCATCGTCGACTGGGATGTGCACCACGGGAACGGCACGGAGTACATCTTTCGGGATCGTTCAGACGTTTTCTACGCCTCCATCCATCAGAGTCCGCACTACCCGGGAACCGGCCTGGCTCACTACACGGGCGAACGCGAGGGCGAGGGCTTCACTGTAAACTGTCCCCTGCGTGCGAGAAGCGGTGCAGCGGAGTACCTGGGCATTCTGAAGAATCACATTGCTCCGGCCGTAGAGGCATTCGCCCCTGATCTTCTTGTTGTCTCTGCGGGCATGGACGTGCATGAGCGAGACCCATTGGGAGGTATGCTGCTCCGGGGAGAGGATATTGGGCTCATGACGACCGAACTCATCGCGCTTGCGCGGCGTGTGAGCGGCGGGCGCGTTGTGCACATTCTGGAGGGCGGGTACGATTTGGAAGGTCTGGCGGATGGAGTTAGGGCGACCGTGCAGGCTCTTGCGACCGCGGAGTAACGGGAGACAAGATGATCATCATTGAGGGCCAGATCGGTGTTGGGAAGACAACTGCGGGTGAACTTCTGGAACGTGAGTTCGACATTCGTCTCTACCGAGAGCTCCAGCATAGCGAGACTCACAGCCTTCTCAATCGGTTCTATGCAGATCAACCGCGCTGGGCGTTCACGCTCCAGATCCACTTTCTCAACGAACGGTTCCGGATGATCAAGGAAATCCGACGCGACGGTGGCGGGGCATTGGACCGGTCGATCTACGGAGACAGGATCTTTGCCGACGTTCTCCACGAAGACGGGGCGATGTCTGACGAGGAGTACGCCACCTACGAGACACTCTTTCTGAACATGCTCGAACACGTCCAGCCGCCGGATCTCTTGATCTACCTCGACTGCACCGTCGAGACGGCGATGGAGCGAATCAAGAAACGAAACCGAGGCCTCGAGAGCGGCATCCCGCGGGACTACCTCGACCGACTCAACCGGCGCTACCTCGCCTGGTACGAGGGGTACGACTACTCACCAAAGCTTCTTCTGGATACCGACGCTCTCCCGATGAATGTCCCGGAGAACGTTCCGCACGTCCTTGAGATGATCCGGGGCGCCCTTTCGGCCGGACGCTACGGGGATGCGGTTCCTTCGTAGCCGCGCCCTCATGCTTCTACCGCTCTGCCTTCTCGGCTGGGCGGCACCTCTGTTTGGTGATTTCGCCGAACGCCCGCCGCTTCTCCTCTCCTTTGCCGGCGACCTCATGCACCACCGCCGGAACCGCGACATGCCCGACTACGATCGGCTCTATGACTCGGTTCGGACCATGCTTCTTCGTGATGATCTCAGCTTTGTGAACGTCGAGTTTCCGGTTGATCCCGCGCAACCCGCCGACGGCTACCCCATTTTCAACGGGTCGATCGCCTACATGGAGGCCGCCATCCGCGCCGGGTTCGACGTCTTTGCGCTCGCGAACAACCACACGTACGATCTGCGTCTCGCTGGTGTTGTGGCGACGGCCCGCGTGTTCGGGGAACTGGCAGAGACCTACCCGATCCGATCGAACGGAATTCGAGTTGCTCCGGCCGCCGAGATCGAACTCGACGTGATCCTCGTCAACGGCTGGACGATTGGATTTGCGTCGATCACCGCCTTCTCCAATGAGCGTGGCTCAGGACCCCATATCCATCTCGTTCCCTACTTTGAACAGGAGGCCAGAGACGGCTTTCTCTCCCTGGTCCGACGGTGGAGCGGCGAGGTAGACGTCTTGGTCGTCAGTATCCATGCCGGGATCGAGTACGTGACGGAGCCGGAGGAGCGCAAGGCACGTTTCTTCCGCGATATTGCGGACGCCGGAGCCACCATAGTGTGGGGCCACCATCCACACGTGCTCCAGCCGTGGGAGATGCGCGGCGAATCACTGATCATCCATAGCGCCGGCAACTTCATCTCAGCGCAACGTAGACACCAAAATCCGTTCTCGGTTGGGGGGCGTTGGGCTCCAACCGGTGACACCACGATCTATCGCGTTCGCCTCGACTGGGACGATAGTGCGCCCGCGGTGACCGCCCTCGCCACGCCGGCCCTTACGATGCTTGATCATCCCACCGATGGCCTTGTGCTTCGTACCTTCGGAGAAGTCCTCGCTCGTGACGATCTTTCAGGCTCGTGGCGCCGGTTTTACGAGGAGCGCGAGCGCGTCATGGATGCATTCCTCGGTCCCGGCCTCACCCGGATGTAGTGTCCGGCAGCCGCCTGAACTCACACCACCCTTGCGCGACGCCGGAGTGTGCCGCTACGCTTCCTACGTGACGACACAAGAACGGCTCATGCATCAGGCTCTGCGACTGATTTCCGCACACGGGTTCGAGCAAGTGACCCTCGATCAGATCGCCGCTGGGACAAGCAATACAAAGGGCGCCGTCTACCACCACTTCTCGAGCAAGTCCGATCTCTACCAGAAGGCACTGCTCTACCTCGCCTCCTCGCTTGCTGATGCGTCGATCCCGGACGATGCCCTGAACGTCGGTGTCAGTGAGCTGCTTCTTGCGGCGATCACACCGGTTCGGACCGCGGGCTTTGACCTCTCCAATGCGGATGTCTACTACCTCATTTTTGACGGGATGCGCCGCTTCCCGGACTTGGCGGAGACACTCCGGGGTCCTCTCAGACGCTATGTGGAGCGCGTGGCACGCCGCCTTCCCGGTTCCACAAGCACGAGCGGGGACGGCATGGATCCACATGCACTTCTCATTCTCGCCCTCGTGGAGGGCCTCGGACTCGTCCAGGAGATTACCGGGGGCCTCCTTACCGAACCGATGGTCCGCGCAATCGCCGATCAGATTGTGCAGGGGGATCGCCCATCAGATTGACATACTCCACAGTATGACGATATCTTTGACATACTCCAGGGTATGTGAGGGCTAATGGACAATCGAGACGTTCCTGTTTTGGATCGCGCTGCAATCAAGACTGAATACTTTGTCCTGCCTGATGGGCGGAGACTTGCCTACGGCCGGTACGGGCGACACAACGGAAATCCCGTCTACTACTTCCATGGGACGCCGAGTAGTCGCCTCGAGGCATTCCCTGCCGCGTCGCACGCGGAGTCTGCCGGGATCGAGCTCTTCGCGCTCGACCGGCCGGGCTGCGGCGCCTCCGATCCGGCGGAGGAGTATGCCCTGTTGGATTGGGCACGCGATGTTGAGGCGTTTGCCGACAGCCTTGGTCACACACGATTCGGGATTATCGGCTACTCAGGCGGCGGATCGTACTCTGATGCCGTCGCCTACGCTCTCCCCGATCGGCTGACAGTCGCCTACGATCTCGCCGGCTTCGCTCCGGTGATGCAGGTGGAGGAGCTACAGGCACATCTTGCGCCGCTCGATCGGTTCTTCCTGCGCCGAAGCAAGGATGCGGGCTCCTCGTTCCGTGCTCCGTTTGCGCTTGTGGGATGGGCGGCACGCACCTTTGGTGATCGTGGATTTGCTCGTCTGATTCGCTCATCGATGGGTGCCGATGATCGAGAGTTGATCATGGGGAATGAGAACGTCCGCCGCTTCTTGCAAGCCGTCGTGCAGGACAGCTTCTCGCAGGGCAAACGCGGCCCAACGGACGACGCCATTCGATGCTACGGCCACTGGGGCTTTGATCTCTCCCAGATCACCTTCCCCATTCGGCTCTGGCACGGCACTGATGACCGCTTCGCTCCCTTCCACTTCGCCGAGTACAAGGCGCGAACGATCCCCCGGAGCGAACTCCGTGTCATCGAGGGGCGCGGACACCTCCACATCGCGACGATGTTCGGCGAACTCATGCCGGAGATCGCCTCTCGTCTCAACGGGACGTAGCCGAGCGCTACAGCTCCCCATGTTCCAGGAAACTGTAGTAGCCGTCTCTGGTGAAGATGATGTGATCGAGGAGTGGCACCCCAAGAAGGTCGCCTGCATCGGTGAGCCTTCGAGTCACCTCCTTGTCCTCCGGGCTCGCGTGAAGGCTCCCTGAGGGGTGGTTGTGTGCGGCGATGATCGCGGCAGCACGGTCCGCGATCGCCGGTGCAAAGACTTCACGGGGATGGACGACCGTTCGATTGAGGAGGCCGACGGTCACCACGCGAATCGACTGTACTTCGTGGGCTCCGTTCAGGCAGATGACGAGAAAACACTCCTGCCTCCGATCGCCGTAGTGCGACACGAGCGGGAGGATGTCCGCCGGGGATCTGATCTTTTCCGGAGCCGGCGCGACGATCCGTCTGCCCAGTTCGAAAGCGGCCAAAAGTGTAGCCGCCTTTGCCGGGCCAAGACCCGCAACGTTCGAGAGGTCCGGTGCCTTGAGCGCAACGCCGCGTTCGTCGACAACGTCGATCACCTCGGCGGCGACATCCGCGACGTGCCGGCCACGGGTTCCGGTGCCCAGGATGATTGAGATCAGGTCACGATCGGAGAGACGGTCGGGCCCGAACGACAAGAGGCGTTCCCTGGGACGCTGATGTTCGCAGATGGTGGCGCTCATAGGTAGACGACGGAGGAAAGGAGTGTGCCGCTTCAGAAGCGCTTGAGGAGCTTCGCGGGCGCGGCTACTATGCGGCCATGCCCAGGAAGCGCCGGTTTGTCTACATCGCCGATGGTCTGACCGATGGCAAGGCCGCCATCATCAAGAAGAGCCTGAGCGTTGTGAAGGCAATCCATTCGGTTCAGATCACCCCGAGTCGTAGTTCGATTGAGGTTGAAGCTTCCCGAGATGTCGAGGACCAGATCAGGCTCGCATGCGGCGTCGCCGGCGCTCGATTCCGGGCGAAAATGGGTCGATAATGCGCTTCACCGCGGGCGCGCTCGTTCTGGCACTCCTTGCTCTGGCCGCCCCCGCCTACGGCGCCGGTGCAAGCGACGAGCCGTTCGCAATCACCATCGAACTCGAACAAGCGTTCTCTCCGAACGGTGACGGTGTTCAGGATCTTGTGGTTCTGAATCCGACGATCAACCTTGGCCTCGGTCGAGTTCTCAAGAGCGTCTTGGTCGAGATTTACTCGGCCTTCTCACTGCATGTCGGGACCATCGTCTGGCAGCTCGCCGCCGAGCAGCCTGCCGCGCGTGGCCCGATCGGTGATCTCCTTGGCATTGGGGAGGAGCCGTCGGTCTCCATCCCTGACAACCTCACATGGGACGGCACCTATCTCGGTAGTGTTCTTGCGGCAGATGGGGAATCGGTTCCGGACGGTCCCTACATCGTCCAGTTCGTGGTGACGGACGACCTGGGACGCACTGCACGAACTGCGCCGATCACACTCTTCGTGGATCGCGTCGCCCCAGAGCTCGATGGCGTCACCTCCGATCGTACGGTCTTCTCGCCAAACGGCGACGGAGTGGGCGACACCGTGACCTTTACTGCGACTGGTTCGGTGGAGAGCCGATGGGAGGCGCGAATCGAGTCCGATGCCGGAGAGCTTCTGGTCTCTTCGCTGGTTGAGGATGCACGCCCGGTGCCGTTCGTCTGGGACGGGCGCGACAGCGCGGGAGGGCTCGTCGACGACGGAAGCTACCGATTCGTTCTGATTGGTTCTGATCCGGCCGGGAACGCCACTACTTCCGATCCGCTGACCATCGTGCTCAGCTCGGCAGGGGGAGATGTCGCGCTCTCGCCGGCCTTCTCGGCGTTCTCACCAAATGGCGATGGTGTGAACGACCTCGTTGAGATTGGGGTCGAGGTGAGCAACGCCTCGGAGGTCGTAGGCTGGCGTTTTGCGGTTCGTGAGGCTGCTTCGGTGGACTCG
>JANQQY010000626.1 GCA_028284845.1 Spirochaetales bacterium | reverse complement strand
AATTCGCATGATCGAGCACGATCTTGGCGAGTGCAATTCTCTGTCCGGTCCGAATCTGTTCGGCTTGCTGCTCGTCGGCGAGTGTGAACGTGCCCACCTGGCCAAGGAGCCTGCCGAGCTCGTCGAGATTCTCGAGCGCAGCGTCTCCAATTTGACCGGCGATCTGATTAATCCGGGCCGAGTCATGATCGATTCCTTCCATTCGCTCGCCGACAACCCCTGTGGCGTCACCAACGCTGGTCAGGAGGTGCGTAACGTCGACCGCGCTGGTTCGCATCTCATCCATTGCCGTCCTAAAGTCACTTGCGATTCGCAGCAACGATTCCGCTGCCTTTGTCACTTCCTCACTGCCGACGGCGAGCTCAGCCATGCTCTGACTGATCTCACCAAAAGCATTTGCGGTCCGTTGGACTCCCTCGTTGATCCGCGTGAACGCCTGGTTGCTCGCTTCACCCGCCTGGACGACTTCCGTTGATTCGGTGACAAGGTCTTGAATCGTTCGAGTGATTTCGGAGGCGCTCGTCGCCGTCGATTCGGCCAGTTTACGAATCTCGTCGGCGACCACGGAGAAGCCGCGCCCGGCCTCGCCCGCGTGTGCGGCCTCGATCGCAGCATTCATTGCGAGAAGATTGGTCTGCGAAGCCACCTGATCGATCACTGAGACGAGCTCCAAGACCCCGTCCATTTTGGAGCCGATTGATCGGGTCAGGTCAACCGTCCGCTCAAGGGTCTCGCTTCCGGACTCGGTGACTTCGCGCAACTCGTTCGACGTTCGGATGCGGTCTGAGGCAATCCGATTCACATTCTGGATCGACGCCGACATCTCCTCCATTGAGGAGGTCGCCTGCTCCACCGCGTTTGCCTGATCGTCGGCCCGCTTCGCCACGTTTTGAACCGTGGCGTTGATCTGCTCGACCGCGGCCGAGGCCGAGTCAATCGAGTCCGCGAGCGCGCCGAACTCACTTCGCGTCTGCCGCGCGCGGCCGGCGATCGAGGATGCGGCCGTGAGCGACTCCTCGATTCGTGCCGTCATCGTGCCGTTGATCGCCTCGGTCTCTAAGGCGCTCGACTGCACCTTCCCGATCAGCCCGGCGATCGCGTCGATCGCGGCGTTGTAGCCTGATGCCACCTGACCGATCTCATCGTTTCGCTTTGCGTCGGCCTTGGCTCGAAGATCGCCCGCGCCAAAGGCTCTCACGCGATCCGCCAGTGGGATAAGCGGGAGGAGGGCGCCGTTTGCCATGACCGCGACCAGCATCGCAAATCCGACCGTTACGATCGCCAGTGCGAGTGAGATGATTCGGATTCGGCTCAAGATAGCGTCTGAGAGCTCCTGGATACCAACGACGATGGTGTTGATCTGCTTTCGCAGGTTGTTCGCCTCGATAACATCGATCCGATCAACTGCCTGACGGACTCGCGGGTCGGGTCGCTCGGCGCTCACAACGAGCGTGAGATCGGCTTCGAACACACGCCAGTCGGCTATCCACTGATCGACCTGCCCCTCGATCTTAGTAGGCCACTCTGCGGCGTCGAGCTCGGCAATAAAGCTGTCGTAGATCTCCCCCTCTTCCGCGAAGAGCTCTCGCAACTCGGAGCGCTCGCTCGAGAGATCGATCTGGTCCGCCTGTTCCTGAAGCAGCTTCCGGTACGATTGCAGGGCAACCGAGCTCAAGAGCACCGTTCGCATCCGCTGACTTCCGGAGACGTTCACGAAACGGGCCAATCCGTCGAGGCTTCTGAACTCGATAAACGAGAAGATCGAGGAGCCGGCGCTGATGAGCGTCAGAGCGACGATGAGACTCACAATTCGGATTCTGGTGCTCGTCGTTTTCACGCCATAAGAGTGCCATGGGAGTCGCGAAATCGAAAGGCGTTTTCGTCCCTACGGAAGCTGTAGGAGCGCGCAGGGTCGGGTAAGTGCCGCCTGTGGTCCGATCAGATATGATGGGCGACGGGCACTGGTGCCCGCGCCCGTCCGGTCCGAGCTACCTGAGCAACGCATACTCTGGGAGCTGCGTAAGGTCGACGACCCAGTCGTCGTAGTCCGTGAGGGAACTCGCGATTGCCGCGGTCTCGTTCAGGAACAGATCACTGATCGTCGCGGTCAACGGTGCGATGATTGATTGATCCGGGGTGGTGAAATACTCAGGAATCGAATCAACGGTTGTAACGACGTGCGGTGCTTCAAACTGGAGCACCTCACCGCCTTCCTCGCCAAACGTGTAGAACCAAGTATCGCGAAACTCCTCGAGATCAAAGTCGATCGAGTCGTCGAATGCCTGATCATCGTTCGCGTCAACAAAGTAGGAGTAGGACGGCTCTGTGTACTCTTCGTAGGTTCCGTCCATATACCTGATGGTCCCGTGAGAGGTCCCACTCTCTACCGTTCGAACCGTAGCGTCCGCGAGCGAACCTTGGAGCGGTAGGAGCCTACGAAGCGGTAGCTCCGCAGTGAAGTAGAGATCAAAACCCGCGAAACTCGTGACTCCGGGCACCGAAAAACCCGGAACATGACGTGTTCGTGTGGTGGTTGTCATGCCGTCTGACGTCGTGTGAACGCCTGCCACGTGGTAGGCCACATCACCTTCGGTCCACTCCGAGTTCGCCCGGAAGTAGATCGGAGGAAGGGAGTACACTGTCCCAAGCATGGTGTCAGTGCCAATGTCCAGGGTGTCGTCGGCACTGAGATAGAGTCTTCTGTCGCTTCCGTCGTCCTCAACGAAGGTGAAGAACTCGGCAGGAGGCGATGCTCCGACGCCCGGCTCACCGGCGATATTCTCTCCCAGAGCAAAAGCCTGCAGCACGCCGCTGTCAACCTGAAGCTCATCCCGACCCCTCAGGATCTGTATTAGGCCGTCGCTGTCGTAGAAGTCGACGTAGGCAAAGCCCATATTGCCGGCGTCATAGTCGGAGAACGCAGTTGCACCCATGCTGTCGTTCGCCCAGCCGGCGATTCGGGCGTCCTGATCGTTCCAAGTATGGGCGCCAATGAACTTCTGGGCGCCGCCTTCAGGGTAGCTCGTCCAGACTGCGCGTCCGTAGTTGACTCCCTGGTAGACGTACATCGCCACAAATGTCGTCGTGTTCGCCGCAGAATCGAAGTCGACCCTTCTGAGCGTGTAGACGTCGTCATCGAGATCGTCCCATCTCTCGGTGGCAACTTCCTCGAACGAGATCGCCCACTCTGCGCCGGATCTGGTAACCGCGATCCGGTAGAAGAGCTCGTGATACCACCCGAAGTCAGTCAGGGCCGGCTCCATGTGCCAATAGATGATCAGGTCATCCGCCGTGCCCTCTACCATGAAGCTCCCAACGTCGATCGTCAGTGTGCCGAACGGTAGAACACCGGGCGAATAGACCTCGCCTGGGACGATGTCTGTTGTCTCTGCGAATGTTCTTAGATGATTCAGAAGCACTCTCGACTCGTACGGCGGGCGCGATCCGTTTACCATTACGCTCCAACCCTCGCCGAACAACCGATCTGTAGCGGAGCTAGGTAACTCGGACACATCGCCGCTTGCACGAGCGACCGAGGCGGTGGGTGTACTGCTTACCGGATTGATGCTCTGTGGGAGCTCCGATTGCAGGACGGGCAGGCTCGCGAGAGTGTTCGCGACCGATGGAGCGCCCCCTGATGCGCCGTCTCCCCCCAACGGGAGTTCACACGCAAGAAGCAGTGTTGCTGTCACCGCGCATGCCAGCCAGATCGTTGCTTTGCGACTTCGAATGTTCTGTCTCATTGGTCCCTCAACCGTTGTAGACTTTTAGTGTTTCGTCCCTACTACGATTGTAGACCTGTGATATGCGAAATGCAATTCCAGAGTCGTGATACCGGCCGAGGCGTGCCTCGCTCGGCCCATCGCGTCACGCCCAGCCCGCGGTCCATGGCGGAACCGCGGGCCACACGCTCGACTCTCACGAGAGACCTTCCGCGATCTTCTTCCGTGAAACCACGAAGTAGAGCAGGCCGAGCCCGAGGATCACGGCGGACTTCCAGCCAACCGAACCCCACGTCTCAGTAAGGGTGAAGACTCCCTCGAGGATGTTGTAGATCCAGTAGAAGGGGATCCAGTAAGCGACCCATTGCCACGTGTCTGGTAGGAGCGTACCTCCAAGGATGCCGAGCCCCATGACCATTCCCAGGAGCTTGATGATTCCAATCGCTTCGTTCTCGTTCTTCGTGATCGCGCCCACGAAGAGGGCGACCAGGAGACTGACTGAGTAGGAGATAAGTACCGAGACATAGACCTGCGCAATGTTCGTATTGGTGAGTCCCAGCACCACGATTCCAACCCCCGAGTAGACGAGCAGAATCAGCAAGGGGTAGATACTCCGCGCAATGAAGTACTCCCCTCGAGTGAGCGGAGATACCCGGTAGGCTCGGTCGGTGCCTGCCTCCTTGTCGTTTACGACGCTCATCCCAATCATGAAGGCGGTGAGGATGACCATGTAGACAATAAAGATCGCTCCGCCGACGGTCGCGACCGGCGGGTTGATCGTGCGGTTCGCGAGCTCCTCCGGGACATACCACGCGAACTCGATGGGGGAGGGGGCATCCGGGTAGTTCTCGGCCTGATAGTGCTGACGGAGAATCCGTGAGCCGATCGAAAAGACAGTATCCGCGCTCAGGCTGCGTTCCATGACCGAGACAAATTGCTCAGCCTCGGGATCCCAGTAGAGTCCCTCGGCCTGTCCGGCTCCACGGAGTCGCTGGTTCATTGCCTCAACGGTCGAGTACTCACTGACGGTGCCGAACCGGTCCAGCGTCTCCACCACCGATGGTGGAACCGCTTCCGCTCCCTCTGTCACAACCGCAAACGAGGCTCCTGCGTTCTCAATCGTTGGCAGGAAGAAGGTCAGAACGCCCAGAATGGCAAGAGGCACGATAAGCATAAAGATGCCGACATAGCTCTTGAAGCTGAGTCGCACATCGATCCAGATCATCTGAAACAACTGCTTCATCTAGTTCTCCTTCCTAATGCGCGCGCCGAACACGATTCCGGACACGAGATAGAGCGCGGCCGCGACTCCGCCCAGTACGCCAATGCTCGTCCAAATGATGTTCGCGTTATTGTCCGGGAACATGGCGGCGTCCAGGCCAAAGAGTGTGTGGTAGCTCGGGATGAGCCGGAGCCACCCCGGGGAGAAGATCGGCGCGAGGAGCGAAATGGTCGGCAGATTAAAGACGAGTATCAGCAGCAAGACCCAGCCGATCGAACTCATCGGATTGTCGAAGTAGGCTGCGAGAATCATCCCGATCGATGAGCCGATCAGGATCGTGAGAACCATGATGATTAGCGACGGCAGGTATCCCTGCGTACCAATGACCGGAAGGTAGAGGATGCTCGTCGTGACGGCTCCGGTGACGACTACCAGGAGGTGCTTGCTCGCCAAGAAGCTCCAGAGACCGCCCGGCGAAACTCGAAAAGCCCGCATTGTCTGATCTGCGCGCTCCTGGCCCAAGACGGAGACCATGATAAACAACCCCATGATTCCGATCATAAAGAGCAGGACCAATGGCATCAGTCGCTTATTGAAAGGGATCTCGTCCCGGAGCCCCGTCGCGAGCGACTCGACCCGCACCGACTGATAGACATCCGGCGTGTAGAGCCCGGCCGGAGGTGTGATGATGGAGAGGACGTCTGCCATGTCGACCTTCACGAAATCAATGAGTGTCGGCTGGGTATAGGGCTGTGACATCAGTTCGACGCTGTATGGCGCGCTTGAGCCCTCTGCAATCACGAGGCCGATGGCGGACGGATTGTCCACAACCCCCGCAATGACCTCTTCCCGCGAGTCCACATAGAGCTCGCCCAAGTCGTTCGCGGCGTCAATACCAAACTCGGCCATCATGCGATCCATGAACTCGGTCAGGATCTCAGTCTCATCGTTTAGGAACACCTGAGTCTCATTATTGATCTCGTCCGGTACCACAAGCACGATCAGTACCATCACGAGGATCGCGAAGACGACCTCCAAGATGACAAAGACATCCTTGATGCCCAAGACAATGTCCTTCCGAAGAAGGTTTCCAATGCGTGCCATCTCCCCTCCTACTCAAGACCGCGGCCGGTGAGCTTGATGAAGATCTCTTCGAGAGTCGGCTCGCCGGAGTGAATCGTGGCCACGTCGTGGGCGCCAATGAAGTGCTGGAGTTCGCCCTTGCCGCTGCCCTCGAGTTCGAATGTGGCTTGTTTGAGGTCGACGCCGTCGCGGTACTCCACGACTACGTTCGGCCGCCCGTACTGAAGCTTCAGATTTTTTGGCGTATCAAGCGCTGCGATCTTGCCGTCCACAATAAAGGCCACGCGATCACAGAGCTCGTCGGCGACGAACATGTTGTGGGTTGTGAGGAAGATCGTCGTGCCCTCTTCCTTCTTCCGCCGGATGATTCCTTTGATGCTATTCGAGGTCGTGGGATCGAGACCCATGGTGGGTTCGTCAAGGAACCAGATGTCCGGCTTGTTGATCATCGAGCGAGCGAACCCCAGACGCTGCATCATGCCTTTGGAGTAGGCTCCGGCCGGCTTCTTTGCGTCCGGGCCGAGTCCGACCATCTCGAGGATCTCGCGTGGATCTTCCGTGTTGCGGTCGTAGAGCCCGGCGTGGAATCTGAGGTTGTCGAGTCCCGAGAGCTTCTTGTAGACGTTGGGGATCTCGAAGCCGACGCCAATCCGGTTGAAAAATTCCTTTCCGGGAGTCCCATTGCGGTGCATGCCGTCCACCACGATCGAGCCCTCCTGGAGCTCGAGCAGACCGGTCACGATTCCCTGGGTGGTTGATTTCCCGGCGCCACTTGGACCAAGGAAGCCAAAAATTTCACCGCTCCCAATCTCGAAGTCGACGCCGTCAACGGCGTAGACAGCGTCGTGCTTGTACGAATGTCGCAGATTCTTAACCTGAACCATACTCACTCCTGTTTCGGTTAACTATTGTACTATTCATACAGTACAATAAGAGTATGGTGCAAGATGCTCCGGTTGTCAAGATGCACTTATGGAGGTGTCACGAAGCTTGTTGGTCTACCCTGGTTCCGTCGCTGCGCTGAGACGTCCACGTGCAGTCCGAGGTCGATTGTTCGATCCTGTGTGACACTTCCAGCCGAGGCGGTTGCAGATAGTCAGAGCACCACGGTGAGTGACGCCGCGATCTGGTGGCGTCGCGCTACGCGTCGGTCCGAAACTCCGAGACGCCGGTATCGATCTTTTTCACGAGGATCCCAAGCTCTCCGCTCAGCCTCTCGACGGCGCGGACTGTATCCTTGATCTCGTCGATTCCGACATTCATCGCCTCGATACTGTCGACTGTTCTCCGCGAGTACGCCTCGATCTCTTGCTCGCTCTTCACGATGCCTTCGATCTCGCGCTCTATCTGAACGGCGTCCGACGCGAGTGCCTCACTCCCGTCCGAGAGTCCATCGATCGCCTCAAGCACCATTCGACTCGTCTCGGACAGCTCGGTGGTCCCGGCCTCGATCTCGCGAAAGGTCTCTGCTACCTCCCCGGTTCCCCTGATGACAGCCACGAACTCGTGCTCGGCCGACGTTACCGCCGCGCCGGTCTCTGCGATGCTCCCAACGATCTCATTCGTTGTCGCCGAGATGCGAGCCGAACTCTCCGCCGCATCGGTCGCGAGCTTCCGAATCTCCGACGCCACAACGGCGAACCCCCGTCCGGCGTCACCTGCATGCGCCGCCTGTATCGCTGCGTTCATCGAGAGCACGCCGGTCTCGTCGGCGATGTTCCTGATCGAAGCGGCCGCCTGTGTGATGAGATCTGTCTTCGAGGCAACGTCCTGACTGAACATGCGATTCGCGAGCTCCAGCTGTTCCAGGGCCGATTGCGCGCGTGAAGAGAGCGTCACCGTGTCGCCACGACGGGTTCGTGTTGCCTCCGCGACGGTTGATAGCTTTGTCATCATCGAGGTGATGAGCTCGATCGACT
>JANQQY010000590.1 GCA_028284845.1 Spirochaetales bacterium | reverse complement strand
CTTTCTTTTTATTGTCGTTCTGAGCCTTGTTGTGCAAATCCGGAACTCGAACTTTCTAACGCTCGACAACCTCAACAGCCTTCTCACAAATACGGCGATCCTCGGCATTCTCGCCGTTGGCATGATGCTTGTTCTGATCACTCGCGGAATCGATCTTTCAATTGGGTCAGTAATCGCCTTCTCGGGAATGGTCACGGCGATCACCGTGGCGGCCTACCCGAACATGCATCCGGTTCTCGCTCTTCTGCAGGGCACGGCCATCGGCGTCGTAATAGGGATTCTCATTGGTTTCCTGGTCGCTCGGTTCAACGTCCTGCCGATCATCGCGACGTTGGGAATGATGAACGTGGTGCGGGGACTCACCTACGTCGTCTCCGGCGGCCGATGGGTTAGCTCGTATGAGATGTCGACAGGCTTCAAGGCGATCGCCACCGGTCGGACGCTTGGTTTGAACAACCTCATTGTGATTGCGATCGTCATTTATCTGGCTGCCTGGTACTTCATCAACCAGACCAGAACAGGTCGGCAGATCTACGCAATTGGCTCCAATCCTGATGCAGCCGATGTCTCCGGACTCCCACGACGAAAGCTCCTCGTCCTTGTCTATGCGATCATGGGCGGCCTTTCCGGACTCGCGGGCGTTCTCTGGGTGGCGAAGTTCGCATCGGCTCAGGGCAACACGGCGATTGGATATGAGCTGCAGGTGATTGCGGCGTGTATCCTTGGCGGGGTTAGCATCAGCGGGGGCGTCGGCAAGCTTTCCGGCCTGATCCTGGGGACCATCATGTTTGGCATCCTGAGTAACGCCCTGCCTCTGGTGAACGTGTCGCCGTTCTGGCAGCAGGGGATCCAGGGCGTCGTTGTCCTGGCTGCCGTGCTCACGAACGTGCTTGTGAAACGGAACACAGAACAGAACGCCTTGCGAAGGCGGGCGGTGTAGTAATGGCGGAGAATCCTGGAATCGACAGAGCAAACAAGATTGGGATCGAGCGGCCGTTTATCTGGCGGGAGTTCTTCTTCCAATGGGAATGGATGCTCGTTGGTGTGCTCCTCATCGTCTTTGTCATCAACTCGTTTATCTCGCCGTTCTTTCTGACCGCGAGCACCTTTATCCGTACGCCTTCAACGTTTCTGGACAAGGGATTCATCGTCTTCCCCATGATGTTTGTCATCATCCTTGGGCGTATCGACGTCTCTGTCGCGTCCATCGTCGCGCTCTCCGCGGTGGTGATGGCAGTAGCCTACAATGCCGGATTGCCTATGCCGGCGGCAGTCGTCCTGTGTCTTCTGGTAGGGACCGGCGCTGGAGCGCTGAACGGTGCGCTCCAGGTTTGGTTCAAGGAACTCTCGTTCGTCATTATCACGGTCGCCACCATGATCATCTATCGTGGGATCGCCCACATCATCCTTGGTGATCAGGCATCCGGAGGCTTCCCGGATTGGTACGGTTTCCTGGGATGGGGCGACGTTGCGGGCATCCCCTTTATGGTGATCTGCTTTGTGCTCGTCGCGATTGCCTTTGGTCTCCTGCTACATCGCACCACCTTCGGCCGGGTTACCTATGCAATGGGCCACAACATGGACGCCGCGCGATACTCCGGCGTCAAGACAGATCGAACCCTCTTCCTCATCTTCACGCTGAACGGTCTCATGGCTGCCGTCACCGCGCTCTTCCTCGCATCGCGAACCGGCTCCGTACGGCCCAATATGGCGACCGGCTACGAGCTTGAGGTGATCGCCATGGTCGCCCTGGGCGGCGTCAGCACGAGCGGCGGCGTTGGCAAGATAGGCGGACCGATCCTCGCCATCTTTATCATTGGTTTCCTGAGCTACGGAATGGGTCTTGCGAACATCAGGGCCCCCATCGTTCTTGTAGTAGTTGGGTCACTCCTCATCATCTCGGTGCTCGCTCACCAGATTCGATTTGGAGGAAACAAAGGCAATAGCCGGTCGGGCAGTGTTACTGCTGAAGCCGGAAAAGAAAACATGGAGGTGTAGACATGAGAAAAGGTACGATCCTGTTCCTCATAGTCGCAATCATGCTGGTGCCGGTTACGGCGATCTTCGCCGCAGCGGCCCCAGAAGATGACGGTGTGGAGACGCACGCGTTTATCTTCAAGAATACGGGAAATCCGTACGGCGACAAGCAGATGGAGGGGTTTGAAGACGGTATCGTGGAGCAAGGCTTTGAGGCGATCCTGCGCGCCCCCGATCAGCCCACTGCTGAAGCACAGATTCAAATCATTGAGCAGCTCATTGCTCAGCGAGTTGCATCGATCAGCATCACGGGCAATGACTTTGACGCTCTCCAGCCGGTTCTTAACCGAGCGATGGATGAGGGAATCACCGTCATCTCCGCTGACTCTGCCGTGAATCCGGCGAGCCGGATGACTCACGTCAACCAGGCGGACTCCGAGATGATTGGCCGCACGCTGATTCAGGCCGCGTACGACATGGCGGACGGAGCCGGCGACATCGCGATCCTTTCTGCCACGAGTCAGGCATCCAACCAGAATCTCTGGATTGAGTGGATGCAGCGTGAGCTCGAGGAGAACGCCGATAAGTACGCTGACCTCAACCTGGTCCGGATCGCCTACGGCGACGACCTGCGTGACAAGTCAGTGAGCGAGACCGAGGGTCTGCTTCAGAGCTTCCCCGATCTCGAGGTCATCATTGCTCCCACGACCGTTGGCATCGCCGCCGCAGGACGTGTGATCACCGATCGTGGCCTCATTGGCGACGTCAAGGTCACCGGTCTTGGTCTCCCGTCAGAGATGGCCGAGTACATTGAGAATGGCGCAACGCCGTACATGTTCCTCTGGAACCCGATCGACGTCGGCTACCTCGCTGCGTTCACCGCGACGGCTCTCGTCAACGGTGACATCACCGGTGCCGAAGGCGAGACCTTCAGCGCATCGCGCCTCGGCGATTTCGAGATCGTAGGCGCTGGCGACGGCGGAACCGAGATCCTTCTTGGCGCCCCGTTCCGCTTCGATCCTTCCAACATCGATGAGTGGAAGGACGTCTATTAGGCCAACACCGGCTTGATTGCTGGGGCCCCTCTTCGCGAGGAGGCCCCTCTTTTTTGAGCATTCTCCGGCCGCCCACCACGGCCAGGACTGTCTTTTGCCAGGACATCACTCCGGTATAGGATCGGATCGTTCTGGACACTTGCGACCGTCGGCACTGGTGCCGCGGAGCGATTGAGTGGTTCGTGCGATCGAATGCGCTGACCACGCATGAGAGGCGACCCGCGAGCGAGAGGATGAGCGTGATGGACGACGCAATAACCGGCACCCTGCCTTTGGGCACGATCACGCCGTACGGCCGACTCCGACGTCAGCTTGAGACCCAAGCAGCGGGCCTATCGGGTCATCTCCATGAGTTCTGGCCGGACATTCGGGACAGCGGCTGGATTGGCGGCGCGGCGGACTCGTGGGAGCGAGCTCCCTACTGGCTTGATGGGATAGTACCGCTTGCCTACACGCTTGAGGACGAGCGGCTCATTGAGATAGTGGAGCGGTGGATCGGTTTTATCCTCGACCATCAACACGAGGATGGTTGGCTTGGGCCGAAGTCTCCTGTAGACGGGCCCTCCGCGCCTAATCGTGATCCGTGGCCGCAGTTCATCATTCTGAAGGCGCTTACACAATTTGCGGAAGTGCGGCACGAGGACGGACGCGGATCGCGGACGTACGACTCAATCGTACGTGCGCTGCAGGCAATCAACACTCACATTGACAATCGGCCGTTGTTCGACTGGGGCCAGAGTCGATGGGCCGATCTGCTTGTCACCATTCTATGGTGCCGGAAGAGAGAGCCTCTGCTGTGGCTGGATGAACTCGCTGAACGACTTCACAACCAAGGCTACGACTGGCGATCTCACTTTGAGCGATTCTCCTTTGTGACCCGAAGCGAGCGATGGACCTTCGACCGTCATGTGGTAAACAACGCGATGGGAATCAAGGCTCTTGGGTTGTGGGAGCTCTTCGCGACCGGGACCGTCAGCCCAGAGGCCGTACTTGGTCCCATCGATACACTCGACCAATATCATGGGCAGGCCAATGGAGTGTTTTCCGGTGACGAGTGTCTCGCCGGACGTATGCCGTCACAGGGCACAGAGCTCTGCGCGGTTGTGGAGTACCTCTATTCGTTGGAACAGCTGCTGCCCTATCAACCGGACGTTCGAATCAGCGACCGATTGGAGCGAGTTGTGTTCAACGCTCTTCCGGCGCCGTTCACATCTGACATGTGGGCACATCAGTACGTTCAGCAGGTGAACCAGGCTCAGTGCGTCGTTACCTCGGATAGGATCTACACCACCAATGACGCCGATGCCAACATCTACGGGCTTGAGCCTCACTTTGGCTGTTGTACAGCGAACATGCATCAAGGGTATCCAAAGTTGGCGAACACTCTTTGGGTCAAGAGCGGCGATCACGCACTGAGAGCAGTGACCTACGCTCCGTGCAGCGTGTCGCTCAATGCGGTTGCAGGCTTTGGTAAGGGGAGTATCCGGGTCGAAACCGACTACCCAATGCGGAGTGAGATCCGGATCACTGTCGACGTTGGTGGTGATGCTACGAGAGGGCGTATTCCAGCCATTGAGCTGCCGATTCCCCACTGGGCAGAGGGCGCTACGCTGTCGATGCGCGGCGGGGAGCCACGGCCGCTTACTCCCGGAACCGTTCACCGCGTGGAGGTCGATTGGCAGGGTACGGAGATGCTGGTCCTGCACCTGCCGATGCAGCCACGCCTGGAGTTTCGCTACAACAATGCGGTGAGCATCTATCGAGGCCCTATGCTCTTCGCGCTTCAACCTCGCGAAATCTGGACCCACTTGCGGGGCGAACACCCACACTCGGATTGGGAGGTTCGCCCAGATACAGAGTGGAACATTGCTGTGGGCTTGTCTATGGATAGCACGGATTTCGGGCTCGCAGCAGAGGAAACGACGACAGAAGCCGGCGAGCCGAACGTCCGGATCCCCGTCAGGGTCAGGCAGTGTTCGGAATGGACCATCGAGCAAGGGGCCGCGGCGCCGCCACCGCTCAGTCCGATTGTCCCAAGAGGGTCTGAGAACGATGCGACCCTCGTTCCCTACGCGTCAACCGGGCTTCGCATCGCGGAGCTTCCGTGGTACTCCATGCAATAGGATTCGAAGATTAGTACAGCCGTCATCACGGGTTCAGTACGCCGGATTGGCGTATCGTGTGTTGTTACGTTGGCAAGGACCACAGACGAAAAGGCGTAGCACCTGTTGCTTACACGGCGCGCTGTCAACGTACGAGGCAGAAGGCTTTCGCCGGGACCGGAAGGTCGGCAAGCATCGCTGGGGGTGACAAAGGTTGTCGAACCCGGTTGGTTAGGTCGGTAGGTCCACCTGCGATTCCGGCCGGCTGAGCCCGAACAAGGTTCGGTATCCTGCGCATTCGTGCAGCAACTCATGATGAGTGCCCGAGCACGCGATCGATCCATCCTCGAGGTAGAAGATCGCATCGCTTTTCTCTATCGCACTTAATCTGTGAGAGATGACGATCGATGTCCGACCGTCCATCAGCGAATGAATCGAATCCTGGAGTGCGGCCGCAGTGTTCTCGTCGAGCGACGACGTCGCCTCATCAAGAATGATGATCGCAGGGTTTCTGAGGAAGGCGCGCGCGATTGAGATTCGTTGGCGCTGGCCTCCTGAGAGACGCACACCCCGTTCTCCCAAGAGAGTGCCGAGTCCTGATTCGAGCTCCCGAACGAATCCTGCCTGCGCAGCGCCCAGAGCGTCCCAGAGATCGTCATCAGTCGCCGACTGCCGGGCAAAGAGGAGATTCTCGCGAACGGTGCCGTTGAACAACATGGTCTCCTGCGCTACAACCGCCATCTGCGATCGAACCGAACTCTGACGTACCGAACGAAGATCCTGCCCATCAATCTCGATACGGCCCGCCAGCGGGTCGTAGAACCGAAGAAGCAGATTTCCAAGCGTCGTCTTCCCGCTGCCACTCGACCCGACAACTCCGTACCTCTTGCCGGGCTCGAGCGTCATGCTCACACCATCCAGGACGACACTGTCCGGGTCCAGCGGATATGCGAACCGCACGTCCGTGAATCGAATTGCCCCACGCTCTATTCGAAGTGGCGCAGCGTTCTCCCGGTCGTTCACGAGAGGGCTCTCGTCGTAGAATTCGATGATCCGGTCGAATGAGGCCATCGCACCCATGATCTGGTCGACGTTGTCCAGAATCGTTTGCAGCTGATTCCCGGCCGCTCGCCAGAACCCATAGAACGCCACGATGACGCCCGCAGACAGCCCCATCCAGAGCCCAAGAATCAGAACCGCGAATGGTGTGAGAAACCCAACCACTGTTACCATCGAGTTTCGATAGAAGACTCGGAGTCGTGCCGAGGCGAGCGTTCGCTTCACGAACTCACCGATCCGTTCGAGTACTCGCTCCTCGGTGATGCGTTCATTGGCGAACGCCTTGATCAACTGCATGGTCGCGATGTTCTCAGTGATTGCTGCGTTGATCTTGCCTCGAGAGTCCCGGACGTCGCGTTCCTTGGCTCGCATCAGAGGAATGATCCAGCGTGAAACAACGGTCGCCAGAACCATCAGCCCAAGGAACGCCAGGAAGAGCGTGTTGTCGTACGAGGCCATTGTGATCATCGAAGGGATGAGGAGGGCGATCACCCAGATACTCCACGTTGCGTTTCCGTAGAAATCGTCGACGGCGCTGTGCGCGTCCTGGGTCAGTCTTGCAGCGATTTCCCCAACGTGCGTGATCTGATAGAAATCGAGGCTTAGCCCCTGCACGTGGTTGTACAGGTTCCGCTGAACACTTGCGATCAGGCGCACCGTGATCGTTTCCCTCAGGAAGTGGCTGACCGTCGCCGCTGCGCCCCATCCTGCACCAACGGCGAAACCGTAGAGGATGATCGCAGCAAAGTTCGGAGCGACACCAGTCGCGGTAAGCTCAACGGCATCAATGACCATCTTTGTGAAGACCGGGACGCGTGAGACCGCGTATCCGTCAAGGACCAGAAACACCAGATGGATCGGGATCAGGTAACGAACCTGTGACCCGTCGCGAAAGAGTGTCTTTAGTACTTCTCGAAGACTTGCGGTTCGTTTTGCCACAGGCAATTCGTTCATGAGGCATCTTGCATGTCAATAGATATGGTCGCCGCTATGGCCAATCAGCTACCCCGGGTCGACCCGTCGAAGCCAATGGCGAAACCACGTCATGTGCCAATCGATGAACTCATCGTTCACCCAATGGTTGCCCTTCGTGCTTGTCGAGTAGGTAAGCACGTGACCCATCAAGAAGATGTGCCGAATCGCGGGGCTCCATCGTACAACTTCTCTCTCGGACGGCGAGAGCTCCCTCGTCTCCGAGTATCCTTCCAGAAATGATGCAAGCCGTCGCTCTCGTTCCTTGTCCGCCGATCTTGAGGTATCCATCCAATCGACGGACGATGGAAAGACGCCTATCTCATACGCCCGCCAACCACACCCGGAACTGTCGAAGTCGAACAGCGTCGGCATGCCATTGTGATCGTAGGCGACATCCCCGCCGTGAAGATCCCCGTGGCATGGACCGAATTCAGGGCTCGACATCGTGCCGAAGAGCGATAGGCTCTTTATGCGAGTCGCGATGGATCGGATTGTCGCCATATCGGACTGCCGGTGTGTCATGATTCTCTCGATCGCACCTATGCTCTCGTCTATGAGATGCGACAGATCCAAACGTTGTCTCCGGTACGGCAGTGGAAACGAGTCGAGAATGTGATGCATCTTCCCAACGGTCCTACCCAGCGAACAGATCTTGTTGAGATCGCCGCCGTCGTCACACTCACCAGGTGCCGCCTCAAACAGAACTGAGTATCTGTCTCCTTCTGGAGCGTTTAACTTGGTTACGAAAGCTTGATCAGTTCGTGCAATCGGCCGAGCTACGGAGACACCGTTTTTGGCAAGATGAAGGAGGAGCCGTACCTCCTCCTCCACGTCCGTACGAGTGCGCCGTCCGTGTCTGTAAACCTTGAGGAACGAGTGCCCGTGGGGTGTTCGGACCTGGTAGGTGTCACAGATCCCTTTGCGGTGGAACCAACATTCGACGGGTTTGCGCAGATCGTAGAGCCGCGGCAGGTCGTTACCCAAGGCTTCCGGCGAGAGCGTCGAGTCCTGGACCGGGTAGCGATCCTCACTTCGTCGCGGCATCGTCGTCGTTGCCCGGCGCGTCAGGCTGTTGAACGACGACTCGGTCGACGTCGACCGTCCCATGCAAGACGTCGATCTCACCCTTCCCGTTCGAAATGGTGCAAGTACCCCAGGCGTCACCGGTAGACCAGAAGTAGGTGCCGTCCGCGGCGCCAAAACTCATCGTCTTTGAGATGGCACTGTAGTGGAACCCGGTCAACGCAAGCACCGCACTCCACGATGCCATCGCGCGGGCGTAGTGATGGCCGCATTCGGCCTCATCGTATGGGTTGCGCCTGCGTCCGTTGTAGCGGGCTCGAATTGCTTCCATGCATCTCAACCCCTCGTCTCTCATCCCTTCGTAGATCATCCCGACGGCTGCGGTCCACTCGAACCCGGTCATGACCTCCGTGAAGTAGGGGAAGGGGTTTCCGGGTCGCTCGTGTGGATAGGCGGCCATCAGTAGGGCTGTCTCGTCCGCGAGAACGTAGCTCCGCATGCAGTTGAAGTGATCGTGGAAACCTTCCTTCTGGTTGTACTTCACGATGCTCCGGAGCGTGGTGCGGACCGTAGCTGGATCGTGTAGGTGCCCCAGTCCGGTAACGTGCGCCATGTACTGCCCAACGAGTTGGTCAACGAGGCAGCCTTCAGCGAGCTGGTTCTCCGGTGTGGCCGATCCGGACGTCATGCCGACGCGCAGTCCGTCTGCGATCTCTTCTTCGGGTATCTGGCGGACCTGGTGTATGTAGTACTCTCCGTTAAACAGGTTCACGTCCGTCCACCTCGATCCAAATTCGTAGAGTTCGCGACAGGTGACGGCGAACTCATTCTCGTCCAGGTGGTGCGCCATCTCCTCGGCTGCGCGCAGAGCAGCGAGGTACCACCCCTGCATCTGCGGGTTGGGGCCGTAGTACTCAACATCCATCGTATTGTGCTGGCAACCCTCCATGACCCCGTCCCGGTCCGCGTCCCAGCCGCCGGGTATCCAGCAGTAGGAGAGAGCCGCTCGGATTTGAGGCCACATTCTGCGAAGCGAAATTGTGTCCCCGCTTAGCTGCCATTCGCGGTAGGCCTTGACGATACATCCTAGTTGACCATCCGCAGCGGTTCTTCCCCATTCGGTGGCGCGTTCGATGGGTAGGTTGACGCGGAACGACATTCGGCCGTGCTCGTCTGTCGAGCGCATGAACTCGGTCTCCCGCATGTTCCGGGCAAGCGCGCCGAAGAGGAACGGTGTCGCCGTCTCGTAGTTCCAAACGTGCGTGCACGATCCGTGGCAGCAGCCACTGTCGTCGTTGCATCCCTCCCAGCCAAAGACTCTGCCGTCCGCTGTTCGGAAGACCGTCTGACTCCGAAGGGTACTCAGATTAAAGAGCGCTCCCTCCTTCACGACCTGGGGAAGATCCGCGCCCAAGAAGGCCCGCACAAATGTCAAGGTCTCAGCCTCCAACTCTTTGAGACTGTTTGTGACATACTCCGCGACCGACCATGCATTCTTGAAATGTGTGCAGTAGTAGTTACCTACGATTTCGGGCTTGCCGCATGCCCCATTGCAGTCGCAGTCCACTGACTCCTGCGAGGGTGTCCAGGTGACGCGGTTGGGGAAGTGCCACGAGATGAAGAAGACGACGGATGCCTCTTCGCCGGGCGGCACACGTCGACGAACCGACAGTGACGCCATTGGTGCCGCAGCTCCGTCGGCAGGTCGATCAGTGAGTTCGCCTGTCTCGACGAACTCATCCCAGAAATCCAGGAGGCTCGCGCCCCAGCCGACCTTTCTCCACGCCGTTCGGTAGCTGACACCGGTGGTGCTTGGCGTCGTGAGCGCCATCGTCCCCCACGACTCGCTTGTCGTGCTGACATTACCCGGTGACATCTCAATGCCACAGAGCTTCCTCTCCTGTCGAAAGGTGTTCGAATTCTCCCGGTCCTGCCCGGTCATTCCAATGAAGTTGGGCACATTCGCACAGACGCTGACATCTCGTTCGGCCTTCGACAGATTCTTGAATCGGATCCGAATGATCGCGATCGGCAGACCGCTCTGCTCATCATCGCCTGGAATGAAAGGGTTGAAGCCCTCGATGCTTGCCGTGAGCGGAACGTCGGGATCGCTCAGATTGACTCGACCAAACGGGTAGCCCGCATCGAATGAGCATTCGCGAAATCGAGGTAAGCCGTGATTGGGAACCTCGCAGCCGGTTGCACCCTCGTACTCCCACTCCTCGAGCGGGCCTTCCAGAAGTCGCGTGATCGGCGTTCCGTCGTTCTCCGTCGTGCGGATCACGAGTGACGGGAAGCACCCGCGACCAGTGCCCTGCGGAACGAATCCCTTCGCCGGTCGGTTGGTGATTTCCCAATCTCGTAGGTCCCCCCTACCGCCAAGGGAGATCGTGCCGGTCCCGATTCCGCCAATCGGAAGCGCGATCCGCGTGAGATGATCTGCTTCGTAGTGCTTGAGATAACGAGATTGAGTGGACATCGAGCGCTCCTCTGCTGCGGGGTGGAGCCCTGCGGCTCGAGTCCACTCTATCGATCCACATCTGCGGTGTCATGCGCCGATTGCACTACCCGCCCGTACCCCCGGCCAACATGTTTCCGCACCAGATTCGTGGAATCGGTTTGTCATCCGGCCATGGAAGCGCCCGGGTTTCGCCCGGGAAGATGTCAAACGCATTATCCTCCGCGGTCTCTCCGTTGAGATCGACGTTGACGCCCCATACAAACACGTCGGAGCGCAAGAGGAGCCGCCCGTTCTCAATCGTGGCATCCAGCCGAGCAGGTTCGAGCTCGAGCTCTTTGAATCGTTCGAGGAAGAGCCGCGTTCTCGCCGATTCGCCGTTCTCAGAGAGGAGCTGAGCGAACGGCACGCGTCTTCGTCGGGTCGCCTCGTCCCACTCGCCAATTTCGAACTCTCCAACAACCGTGGCCGTTCCGGGAGGCAGTAGGCAGTCGACGTGCTCGTCATCGGCGTAGTCGCCGGAGAGCAAGAACGATCCGAATCGTAGCCGGCCACTCCACTCCACCGGTGAGTCGTTCACGCCAACAACTCTGATCGTCTGTCCGACCTCGCGGAGCACGACGTGCACCGGCGCGAACGATCGCCGTACTGAATAGAAGGCGGGGGTGCGTCGACCGTAGTAATCGACAACCGTCCAGCTTCGCGAGGTGGGCCAGCAGTCGTTGAACATCCAGAAGAGTGCGCCGGCGCTGTCCCACGCGCGACCGCGGAAGTTTTCGGCATACTCCTTGAGTCCTTCGCCGTGGTAGAGCCCGCACCAATAGACTATCTCTTCGAGCGTGAGCGAACGAGGATCCAGTCCAAACCACTCTTCAAAGATCGAATCGATCCGCAGGTGGAGCCAGAACCGCTCGGCACCGCAGTCGTGCCCCATCCACTCGAGCGAATCGAGGAACGACTCTCCCTCCTTCGCGCGATCTTCCGCGCCGTTGAGCGCGGCTCGAACGGTGGCAAGGCTGTTGATCCCCAGCGCTCCGCCCTCGTTCGGGAAGCGGCAGCTCATGTCACGGAACGCGTAGATGTCGTTGTGGTGTGCTCCGACGGTCCATGGATGCTGATCCCCAACATCGTCTGCGTTTGGGTGTTCCCAATCCGGACTGAACGGGCTGCTCGGCTGGTAGTATTTCGATGGGTCGAGAGATGCGATGATTCGTGGCAGATACTCGTGGTAGAGCGCGTGGTCCGGCTCCATCACGGGAAACTCCTTGTCGCGAGTGTGCCATGAGTTCTCATTGTTGCCGCAGTACATGACGAGACTCGGGTGGGTCGAGAGTCTGCGGACCTGGTAGTGCGCCTCCGCCGTAGCGTTCTGATGGAAGTCCAGATCGTTCATGGGGTACGAGCCACACGCAAAGGCGAAGTCTTGCCAGACCATGATGCCCTCGCGGTCGCATGCGGCGTAGAATTCCTCTCGCTCGTAGATACCGCCACCCCAAACACGAAGCATGTTCATGTTCGCTTCAACGGCGCGGCTTACGAGGAGGTCGTAGGTCTCCCTGTCGACGCGAGGGGGCAGAAGATCGGCGGGAACGAAGTTCGCTCCCTTAGCAAAGATCGGTCGTCCGTTGACG
>JANQQY010000569.1 GCA_028284845.1 Spirochaetales bacterium | reverse complement strand
ATTCCTTCCTCACCGACTTGGATTGCGCGGCAGAGGAACTGGTATTTGTCTCCGACTACGTCGGCTTCGATCTCCAGTTCGTGCGATGGTATTGCGTTCGATTCACCAATCGCGATCCGTTTTGGACCCGTCAGCTCGATCTCATGTCGTATGCGAGTGCCCTCACGCACCGACCCCAGCCGACCCATGCTTCCAGAAACGTCCCGGATCGATGGCTCGAAGGCTCCAGGCACGACCATTCAGCGTTGAACGATGCGCGATCTCACGCCTCGCTTGCGATCTCCATGCTTCGGGAAAACCGGCAGGAGGATTTTACGCAGCGTGTGATGGGTACGACTCGGTTCTTCTACCAAGACCCCTCGGCGCCCGTTCCCACCGGTCCGCCCCTGTTGGGGTCAGCGGCTCTCATCGTTCGAGGAGAGCAGATACTCCTGGAAGAGCGTAACGACACAGAAGCGTGGGCGTTCATTGGTGGAGGAATGGAGGGAGCCGAATCTGCGGAGGATACTCTCGTCCGAGAAGTGAAGGAGGAGACGAACCTCGAGGTCGTCGCGTGCGAGCTCATCGGCGCTGCAACCGACCCCACCCGGATCGCTCACTATGCGGATGGAGGCGTGCACCGACTGATTACTTTTGTCTATCGAGCCCACGTTCGATCGTTCGAGCCGCTGCAAGTCAGCGCTGAATCAAAGTCGGTGCGATTCGTACCGCTCGTCGAAGTCGGTCAGTCTATCAAACTCATCCCGTCTCAACGCCCAGTCCTCGAAATCGTTCGCCGCGCCATGGGAGCGACCTCCCGGTAGGCAGCTGGAGCGTATTGCCGCGGACACCCGTCGCCTCTATAATCGCGCCCTCTACGGGAGGCCGCGTGTACGTTCCGAAGCACTTTCAGGAAGACGATCTTCACGAGATCAAGCGACTCATTCGCGAGTACCCGTTCGCGACGCTCGTATCGACTTCGGTGATCGGCTCGGTCGCCTCGCACGTTCCCTTGGAACTCGATGAGCAGCGCGATGGGACGATGCAGCTTGTAGGGCACCTCGCACGAGCGAATCCGCAGTGGCAGTCGCTCACGGTGGAGGCCGACGTGCTCGCCATCTTCTCCGGCCCGCACGCCTACATCTCTCCCGACTGGTACGGGACTCCGGCGGTCCCTACGTGGAACTACCAATCCGTCCATCTCTACGGTCGCCCAATCGTAACTCACGATCCGGACGAGATACGAGCGACCCTGGCTGGTCTGCTCTCTCGCCACCATCGGCCGGTGACGGAAGACTCGATGGAAGAGGATCTCGCTCTATCGAAGAAGACGATGGATGCACTCGTCCGGAATGTGGTTGGGATCCGGGTCGTCGTCGACCGAATCGAGGCAGCCTCGAAACTGAGCCAAAACCGAAGCTCCGCCGATCAAGCGTCGGTCATCGAACATCTCCGGCAGAGCAAAGACAGCGCTTCGAGGGCGGTTGCGGCCGCGATGGAGCGTCTGAGCGGAGAATAAGAGCCGCGAGTTCGCCGAGAGTCCCCATTCCGGTATTGATTCCTCGTAAAAGGCTGTCGTAACGTCACGGAGGAGCCGTGCCGGAGGAGGCCGTGATGCAACATCGATTCCTGCGAATCTCCATGATCATGCTCTGTCTGATGTCGTTTGGACCTGGATTGGTGACGGCGGACTCTCCAATGCGCGTCGCCCGCAGAACAGAGCGGATGTACTTCGGATACACCGACGCCTTTAACGTCCTCGACTATACATACGAGTACGACGAGGAGGGCCTGCTACGCGTTGTCCGTCTCGTGTCGGAAGGCGGCACTCACGACCTTCCTGAGTTCGACAACGAGACCGCAATCGAGTACGAAGCCCGCGTCCCCTCGGTGGTCACCGTCACTCGAACTATGGACAGTGTCGTCCTCGTCCGCAGTGAGAACGGTGCGTCCGAACGCGATCGAGAGCTCCAGCCGTTTTTTGAGTCGAACCTTCACTCTCCAGCGGACAACTCTATTGTCTACTCGGCGGTTCTCGCAGCCGATCCGATGACCTTAGAACTCGTGCGTGCCTGGGTCTTCTTTGGGTACGGCTTCGAGCCTCAAGATCTTCGGCTATCAACCATGCGGACTCGAGACGGAGAGCTCGTTGCTACCGTTGAGAGAGTCGAAGACGGAGTGATCGTTACGTATCTGGCGGACGGAGACCTCCTCGGGACCGCCTCCGTGGTCGTCGCCGAGAATGGCGAGATCGATTCGATTGAACTGATCAGTGCCGATGGGTCGTATGTGGGACTCATCGAGTATGAGTACGAAGTAGGCCCATCCAACTACTCTGTGGCGCTCTGGCCGGTCGAGTGAGGCTCTCAGGCTTCGCCTTCGAGCTCGCAGTTTGCGTTGCAAACTGCACGATGAACAGCATGGTGAGCAAAGCGAACAGATAGGCGCCGACCGGAGGCGAGGCACGTCCCCCGCTCTCAGGCTTCGCCTTCGAGCTTGCAGTTTGCGTTGCAAACTGCACGATGAACAGCATGGTGAGCAAAGCGAACAGATAGGCGCCGACCGGAGGCGAGGCACGTCCCCCGGTGGACAGCATGGTGAGCAACGCGAACAGATAGGCGCCGACCGGATTCGAACCGGTGAATGGAGGTTTTGCAGACCTCTCCCTTAGGCCTCTTGGGTACGGCGCCGGGTGGGTGCATTGAAGAATCTCAATGCGGGCTCATTAACCTACCAAAGCGTTCTGCCGCTGTAAAGAATCGGATGCGGCCGGACGCTGCAGTTCCGCCGAGAGTCGCTACGCGTCGGCTTGGGGATGCTGTGGTCCGCCGCCGTTCTCCACGAATTCCTTCAATCGGAAGCTGTCTCTGGTCAGTCCCCTCAGGATCGCGTCCAGCGCCTCGAGTGGGGCGATCTCCTTGTTGATGATCCGGTAGACGGCGTCTGTGATGGGGAGTTTCAGGCTGTGCTTTATGCTGAGGCGACGAGCCCCGCGTGAAGCGATCACACCCTCCGGCAGGTAGCCGATCTCCTCAATCCGGTCAATCAGGTCGTCCGCTCCGGTGAACGGCTTCAGCAAGTCCGCGTCGACGATCTCGCGGCCAAAGCGTCGGTTTCGTCCGTAGTGGCTCCTGCATGTGACATCGAGGTCTCCAACACCCGCGATCGATGTGAAGGTCTCTGGATGGGTAGCTCCGAGTGCGAATGCGAGGCTCTGAATCTCATTGAGGCCGGCTGCAAGCAGGAGGCTCTCTGTGTTGTCCCCAAACTGGCCCCGCGTAGTCTCCTTGAGGGCGTCCATGACTCCAAACGCGATCGCGATGACGTTCTTCATGGACGCGGCGACCTGAACACCAATGACATCAAGCGAACTGAAGACCATCAGCGGCGGAACGCTCAACAGATTCCGAAAGGCGATGGCGTTCTTCGGGTTGAGCGAGGCGCTGATCAGACCGGTGAGCTTGCCAAGGGCGACTTCTTCTGCATGACTCGGGCCCGAAATGTAGACGAGGTTTCCCTTGTAGAATCCAGGGAGATAGTCCTCGAGCGTCTCAACGATGAGTCGGACGCCGGATTCAGTTCGGATGAATCCTTTTGTGATGATGCCGATGGTCGTCTTGCCTTCGCTGATCTCCGGGACCGCAAGGAGCTCTCGGGTAACTCGAAGGACGTGAAGCGACGGTGTCGCAAGGATCAGAAACTCCTTACCGGATGCAACCTCCTGGAGCGAATCCGTGGCTGCCAGACCGTGGTGGAGTTGGGTCCCCGGAAGGAATCTGCTATTGGTGTGCTGCGTAGATATCTCGTCCGCGACGGGCGACTCGAAGGCCCAGAGTTCAACGTCGTTACCACCTTCGGCAAGAGCGTTCCCCAGGGCGGTTCCCCACGCGCCCGCGCCGATGATACCTATGGATCTACGCAGAGGCCTTCTCCACAAGCACGGCGAACTCATCAACGTAGCCTGCAATCACGTCGAGTCCAGACTGCCAAAAGGCTCCGTCCTCAATGTCAAAGCCCGCCGAGCCTGTAACCTCATTCGCCGTCGCCTGCCCGGTCATCTGCAAGAGTGTGCGGTAGCGGCTTGGGAACTCGTGCACATCTTTGGTGTACTTCGAGTAGAGGGCGAGGCCAAAGAGCAGACCAAACGCATAGGGGAAGTTGTAGAAGGAGAGGCCCGTTCGATAGTAGTGAGGCTTGGCGGCCCACATGTACGGATGGAGCGCATCCTTTGAGAGCGCCTCTCCGTAGGTATCCAACTGGGCCTGCCGCATGATGTTGCAGAGTTCCTCGGGACCGAGTTCAAACTGCGCCCGTTTCTCAAAGACGGCGCTCTCGAACTTGAAGCGTGAGAGGATGTCAACGATCACCTGCGTCGCACCTTGGAGGAAGGTCTCGAGGATGGTGATTCGGTCGTCATCGCTCGCGGTCTCTATGGCCTGATTAAAAACAATGGTCTCGCAGAAGATCGACGCCGTCTCCGCCAGGGTCATCGGGTAGCGTTGAAGCAGGTAGTCCCGCTCCTTGAGGACAAAAGCGTGGTATGCATGGCCAAGTTCATGTGCCAGCGTGAAGAGGCTGTCAAAACTCCCATCGAAGTTAGCGAGTATTCTGCTCTCACCGGCGACCGGCATGGAAGAACAGAACGCGCCACCGGTCTTCCCCGCTCTGGGTAATGCGTCGATCCATCCGTCTTTGAAGGCTCGCTCGGCGAAATCGCCCAGCTCCCAGGAGAAGCTCGAGAACTGCTCGACAATAAAGCTGCGTGCCTCGCGAAACGACCACTCTTTGTTGGTGTCGCCTACCGGCGCGAAGAGATCGTAGAAGGCGAGCCGGGGAACGCGCAGGAGTTTTGCCTTTGCTTTGAGATACTTCCGGAAGACGGGGAGATTCGCCTCCATCGTTGTGATCTGAGCGTCGAGGGTCTTGCCGGTGATACGGGCGTCATCAGTCGCGTGCGCAAGCGGACTCTCGTAGTTGCGACGCTTGTCCAGGATCACAGTGAAGCCCTTCACGCCGTTGAGTGCGGCGGCTATGGGAATCTCCATCGACTTCCAAGCTTCCAGCTCCTTCTGGTACGCCTTTTTTCGAACTGCCCTGTCAGCGTTGGTCGCGAGCGAGCGCAGCTCAACAACGGATTTTGTCTCTTTACCTTTCCAGCTCCATCGAAGGTTGCTGAGGATCGTGTCCTGGAGTCGCCCCCATGCTTCGCCCCCGGCGCGATTGAGGTCCGCCGCGAGGTTCTCCTCCGCAACGCTCATTTGCCGAGCGGCGTGATCAATCTCCTCAGTCAAGAAGAAGAGGAATTTTCCGATCGTCTTTGATTTCTTTGCCAGGTGGTGGAGCTGTTTCCGAAGCGCCCGGATCTCGCCTCTGAAGCGTACCAGAGCCTCCCGAAGGACGAGCGCATCCTCATCAAGAGAGTTGATCTGGTTGAGGGTGTCGCGATCGGTTGTGTTGACGGCGTAGGAGCAGCTGAGAAATCCGGAGAGATTCCGATAGAGACCCGATACGGCGTCGAGTCGTTTGATCATGTACTTGAGCCACTTCTCAGGGTCTTTCTTCCGAGCGGACTTGTCTTCGAGTTTCTTGAGAAGTGAGGCGCAGAGCCGGACAAACTCTGCGCGATCGGCGAGGTACGATTCGCTCTCGTACCCGGGGTAGATCGACTCTAGTTGCCAGCGTGGTGCGTCAGAACCACTTGGCATTGCCGTCCTCGTAGTCAATCAGTTCGCTCTCCTCAAAGAAGAGACCTATCTCACGGACCGCGCTTTCCGGCGAATCCGATGCGTGGATGATGTTCAGCTGCGTCTGCGTTGCGTAGTCTCCGCGGATCGTCCCGGGGAGCGCCTCCTCGACTTTTGTCTTGCCCGCGAGGAGTCGGAGCAGCGAGATCACGTCGTCGCCCTCAACAACCATCGCCACAACGGGCGAAGAGGTGACGTAGCCAACAAGGTCGCCAAAGAACGGTCGCTCCTTGTGCTCTTCGTAGTGGGTCTCAGCAAGAGATCGAGGTATCTGCATCAGCTTCAGGCCGATGATCTTGAATCCCTTCTTCTCGATGCGGCTCAGGATTTCCCCTACGATTCGTCTTTGGAGAACGCCGGGCTTGAGCATTGTGAAGGTTCTTTGAACTGACATGTACACTCCTGAGTCTTTTTCGCGCGGGATTATAGCATGAGGCTTGTGAGGGGTGAACCGATTCAGCTTCCGGTGAGCGCCGTGTTTGTCTCCCGGAATCGCTGCACCACAACCGGCAGAATCTCGAGCGCTACCTCGGGGTGCGATTCCATAAAGCTCTTGAAGTCCCAGGAGCTGAGGACGAGAGAATGGGTCTCTTCGAGCGCAACGACGTCTGCCGTTCGGTTCGCGCCGTCCAGGACCGACATCTCACCAACAACCTCTCCGGCTCCATGGGCCGCGATCTCGAGCTTCTCCCCCTTCTCGTTCGTCTTCTGAATCTGCACTTTGCCGGACACAATCACGAATAGGCCAACGCCCGGATTCCCCTGCTTCACCAGCAAATCACCGGCGACGAAGGACCGCTCGACGCACGACTTCGCGATTCCGTTCAGGAAGCGAGGGCTGAGCGAGTGGAAGAGAGTCACGGCCTTCAGGGCGTCAACGATTTCCTGCGTCTGCATGCCTTGGTGTACCATCGCCCATCCGACTGGTCAACCCAACTCCCTATGCACGCGGTGGATAGGACCCAACCGGAGGAACTCAGGAAGAAACGCCTCGCCAATCGCCGCCGTCTCACGAGTCCATGCCTGCTTCGCCGCGATCCGGTAGGATTCCCGCTCCTCCTCGTCCAGCGTGCTTCTGAAGGAGTGAAAGTGAAATAGCAGGAGATCGCGGTTCGCGAGAAGCATCCCGCTCTCAAAGAGAAGCTTGGCCTCCGCCAGATAGTAGTCAAAGGCCTTGGGCTCATCTCGTCGGGATGCCACCTCAACGAGAATCATCAGGAGCGTCATGGTGGGGAAGGTCATCGAGTGGCGAAGGCTGATCGCCGTCGCGGGCTCGGCTACCTCTTGAGCCTTCTGCTCGTCTCCGCACATCAGGTAGACGGATGCCAAGGTCCGAAGCGAATCCACACGATCAAAGTCGTTGCGGATCTGAGACGCTGTGAATTCGGCCTGGTAGAGCCGCCTCGCCGATTCCGACTCGTCACCAAGAAAGTGGTAGGCCGCGGCAAGGCGTGAATGCGTCTGGCTGATGAACGATCGGTTCTGAGTGGGACCGGAGAGGACTGGTTGATCGACCTCGAGGAGTGCCTTCCAATTACACGAGTAGAGATAGGCGTTCCCGAGTGAGAAGTGGAGCCGTTGCCAGATCTCGCTCTCGCGCGGAAGCCGTTGTGTGGCATCGGTCAAGACCTCAAGAGCGGACGTATACTCCCCCCGAAGTAGATGATGGTCGGCATGGGCCAGGAGAACTCTCTCGCGATTGGCAGGATCATCGGTCAATTCGGAGAGCTCTTCGATCTCCGTCATGATCCGAGTCACCTCGTCTTCGTTGTTTCTGAGCAACTCAGACGACGCCATGATCTCGAGGACGTTCTGTCGATTCGCGGTGCCTGCCTGGTGCCCGTCCAGGCGCGCACTGTCGTAGAAGGCGAGCGCCTTGAGTCCACACTGGCGAGTCTTCTCAAAGCAGTAGGCCTTGCTGTAGTAGGCGCTCAAGAGATGGTAGGCGGCTGCAGCGTAGCGCGTGTTTGCCGCGGTGGTAGCGAGCCCGATCATTCCGCGAAGAAGCGAGTCGGTCTCCTCCGTGATTCCGTTGTTGAAGAGGATCGCGCTCTTCATAAACAGGAGGCGCACGGATCGTTCGTGGTCGCTGTCGCCAACGCCTTCGATGATTCGATCGAGGTAGCGCAGATACTCGATGTTGGTCGTCGCATGCGGAGAGGCAAAGAGCGCCTCAGCAGCGCGGTCGTACTCCTCGGCCCGAAGCAGGTGGTGGAGCAGGCGCATGGGATGCGGGTCTCCGCGTTCCTGCATCTGATCGGCAATAAACCGATGAAGAATCCGTTTGTTGTAGTTGAGGAGACTATCGTAGAGCGTCTTTTTGAAGAGGTCGAAACGGAACATCACGCTGTCGCCGTCCTCAACAAGGATTCCCTCACGCTTGAACTCCTCAATCGCAGGGCGAACGATCTTGGGATCGCCTTGTGTCAGTTCCTCCAGGTGTTCCGCATCCTCGACTCGAAAGTTGAGCGCGAAGACCGAGAGCCTCTTCATCAGGTCGCGAGTCCTCTCATCGTAGCTCTCAAGCGAAGTCAGGATGATGTTCTGGATTGTAGCCGGGATATCCTGGGAGTCCCGATTCTCAAGGGCGTACCGCGTGTACTCGCGAATAAAAAGCGGGTTCCCCTCGGCCCGCTCCGCAATGGAGTCGCTCACCTCATCAGAAATCTCACTCTCCGAGACCGACTGGGCCACGAGAGTAATCAGTTCTCGACTCTGCTCTCGGTCCAGAGGTTCGACCGGGATGAGTTCCATCTCCCCAAACACCGTGGAGATGGGTTCACTGACCGTCCGATTGAGAAGAAGGAAGAACGGTTTGGCATCCGCGTTGCGCAGGTAGAACTGGAAGAAATCGCGGCTGCTTCGGTCCATGAAGTGCAGATCGTCAACGCAGAGGAGACATCCATACGGCGCGCCCTCCGTTCGTTTGACGATCGACTTGAGGATGAGATAGAGCACCACAAAGGCTTGGTTTTCAGGTTCGTCAGCAACGCCTGCGACGAGACGCGCGAATCCAAGCGCGGTCTTCTCTTCCACCTCAAGGCTGTTCTGGACGACGTCTGCGATCGTCCTCGCCTCCTGGTTCCTGTCGATGCCAAAGTAGTTGCAGAGCAGGTCGGTCACGGCTGCGAAGCTCTGCGACCGGTAGCGTCGTGCCCGAGCGTAGAGGATGCCGCTCTCGAATCCGGGGAGTTCTCTGATCGTTGCCAAAAACTCGTGAGCGACCCGAGTCTTCCCGATGCCCGGCTCTCCGGTCAGGAGGCAACCCTGCGTCTGAGTGGCGTCGTGTCGAAGGAATCGTTTGAGAATCCGATCGATGATGGGCTTGCGCCCAACGCATCTGATCTCATCCCCGGCGGGACGGCTGAGTCGACCAATCACCGGATAGGCGGCGAGTGGCTCGTCGATCCCTTTGCCGACGATCGGTTGGCGCTCGCCGAACTCGAATTCGTGATTGCAGCGCTCAAAGGTAGGTCGTGAGGCAAGCACGCCGTTCTGGGGCGCTTCAGCCTGAATTCGTGCTGCCTCCGCCATGGCGTGTCCGGTGACCACGTCATACTCGCCGCGGCGTCCGGTGGTGATGAGTCCCGTGGTTACGCCGATTCGGAAGGCAATCTCGGCGGCGGAGTCGCGATCTCGATTGAGTGCCGCGATCTCTTCCAGGAAGTCGAGGGCGGCGCCTACCGCTCGTGACGGATCATCCTCGTGAAGTGTTGGCACGCCGAAGACAGCGACCAGTGCGTCCCCTATGTACTTCTCTACGGTGCCCTCGTAACGATGAATAATCGATTCGAAGCCGGAGAAAACCCGGCTCATAAGAGTGTCGATCTCTTCGGGGTCGAGCTTTCCGGTGAGCGATGTGAAGTCTTTCATGTCGGCGAAGAGGACCGTTACGTTCCGTCGTTCTCCGGAGCGGAGATTCTCTGTCGCCGGCACGATTACTGTTTGAACAGCGACTCGAGCTGATCTTTCGCCTGATCAATGACCTGGCCGTACTGCGCCTGGAGCTGCTGCATGTTTTGAGTCAGCGCCTGCGCGAAGTCAGGGTCGTTCTCCGGTTCGAGTCGGACGGGTCGACCTGTTTGGGCGGCGATCTGTTGTTCCTTCTGCCGGAGTCGAGGCTCAAACTGCTCCCGGAGCCGCTCCGTGAGTTGATTTTTCGTGTCGAGGTATTGATTGAGGTACTGAATGACCTGGTCCATCAGCCCGTCCACCATTCTCGTGTCGCGAACGACCGAGTTGATTCCGGACTGGACGGTCTGAAGCCGAGTGAGGTCACTCTCCTGATTTGGCAGCGCCAGGTGCGACATCATGACCTGGAAGAAGCCTTCCTTGATGGCACTCCGCTGCGGCCGATCCGCCTTCTTGATCTCGCCGTTCACGTCTATGGACGGATCGTCCAGAAACTTCCCGGCGAGTTTCATGCCGGCCTGACGAGACTCGTGCGCCTCCAGGCTCGATTTATCGCTCTCTACGTCCGCGGTTCTCTCAAGCGCCAGTTCGAGAGCGCTTTTGATTTCACTCATGTGCTAATCGTACTGATTCGCCCATTCTCCGTCACCAGCAGCTCCATCGGTTGGTCGTGCACTTCTCGGGGAATCGATTCAAAGAGTTGAGCCTGATAGCAGACACCAACGACGGAGATCGACGCAAGGTCCGCCACGCCGTCACGATCCCGCACCTTCGCAACAAACCGATCGTAATAACCGCCGCCCCGTCCCAGACGGGTACCGGTCCGATCGAATGCGCGACCGGGGCAGAGGATCACTACGTGGCCGATCGCCTGCAGTGGGTCCCAATGCGCCGCACTTCGATCCGGTTCGTAGACGCCCAACGCACTTCTGGTGCCGGCGGTCCGGAGCGCCTCCACGCTGCGGAATTTAAGCTCTTCTCCCAAAACCACCGGCACAAATACTTGGATCGCAGTCGTTTGAAGCGTTTCGAAGAGCGGCGAGAGGTCCACTTCGTCCCTTAGAGCGGCGTATGCGAGAACCGATCGCGCGCCTATCTCCTCTGCGAGCTTCCGGAGCGTCTCGCAGATCGTCTTGTTGGCAATCCTACGCTCCTCACGAGAGAGATTCTTCACCAGACGCGCAGCCGCGGTTCGGATCTGATGTTTATCCGTCGTGGACATCGTGGAAGCGTAGCAAAAAAAAATGCCTGCCCGAAGGCAGGCAAGGGAGAGTGGGATGTGCGACGACGGTTACCGGCTTGCGCCGGACGGCTGAGGGATCACGCCGTCGTACAGGGTCTGTCCGGCTGTGGGGGCCGAACAGGTACCTAATCTTACTACAACATCAAAAAGAGTCAACACACTATCCACATCTCTCTCAAGAATGACACAATTCTTTTGTCCTGGTGATCGCACGCCACTGCTGCGCTCCGCCGGGAGGAGGCTCTGATGATCTACACACAGGTATTGCAGCACGTCCCATTCGAGGGTCCCGCCGCAATCGCATCGATTCTCAGAGCCCGCGGAGGCATCGTCCACACCACGCGGCTGTGGGAAGGCGAATCGCTGGAAGGGATCGGCCGGCCCGATCTTCTGGTCGTGATGGGCGGACCGATGTCGGTGAACGACATCGATCGTTTCCCCTGGCTCGCACCGGAGATAGAGGCTGTGAAGGCGCAGATTGCCGCGGGCACTCCCGTCCTTGGAGTCTGCCTTGGCGCTCAGCTGATTGCCCGTGCGCTTGGAGCCTCAGTCTACCGCGGCAGACAGCCCGAGATAGGCTGGTGGCCTGTGGAGTTCGATGGTGCCGCGCTACCCGAGCGCCTACGAGGTGCACTTCCGGCTCGCATGAACGCGATGCACTGGCACGGCGAGACCTTTGATCTACCGACCGGAGCCATCCGCTTCGCGAGTTCTCCGATTGCGGCGAACCAGGCATTTCTCTACGGCGATCGCATTATTGGCTTGCAGTTCCACCTAGAGAGCACCGCATTGAGTGTCGCTCAGCTCCTGGCTGCCGCGGCGGGCGAGATAGGCCGGAGCACCTATCAACCGGTGAGGCACCGAGCGCAACGAGATCTGGTCGATCCAACCTCATACCACACGGGGTCAACGCGCCCCTTGCTTGCATCGATTCTCGACTACCTTCTGTCACGATCACGGTAGTCATTCCGCTGGTATACTCGCCTATGGATTTTGCAGAAGTCGCGTCAGAGAAGGGGTTTAGTGGCGCCGTTGGCATCTACTGCAACGGAGAGCCACTACTGGAGTTTGCGTCGGGTGACGCCGATCGCAGCAATGGCAGACCGAACACACCAAACACTCGGTTTGGAATCGCGTCCGGGACGAAGGGCTTCACGGCACTTACCATCCTGCGACTCATCGACCAGGGCAAGCTCGCGCTGGACACGCGTGTTGCCGAGCTGTTCTCGGGTGCATCGTGGATTGATCCTCTGGCAACGATTGAAGAGCTGCTTTCGCATCGGTCCGGCGTCTTTGACTACTTCGACGAAGAGCTCATTGAGGACTTTGATTCGTTCACTGTCTCCGTTCCGTGGTTTCGCCTCGAAAAGCCTGCGGACTATCTTCCGCTCTTCTCCGGTGAGAGCCCGAAGTTTCAACGCGGTGAGCGGTACAGCTACTCGAACGGCGGCTATGTGATTCTCGCTCGCGTCGCTGAGATTTGCGGCGGGGCCGCCTTCCCGGATCTCGTCGCTTCAGAGGTCCTCGCCGTCGCCGGGACCGAACGCTCCGGGTTCTTTCGGTTCGATCGGCTCCCGGACGGGTGTGCAAGCGGATACATCGACCTGGAGAGCGGTGGCTGGAAGACCAATATCTACCAGCTACCGGTGGTGGGGTCGGGTGACGGCGGGATGTATGCAACCGTTCGGGACCTGGATCACGTCTGGACCGCCCTCTTTGGCGACAACCTGTTAACCACATCCCTCCGCGAACGCATGCTGCGGCAGATCTCAACGATCAATGAGAAGTTCGGCTACGGCTTGGGCGTCTATATCGACCACCGCTTTTCCACAACCGCCTTTACCTTCATTGGCAGCGACGCTGGAGTGGGGTTCGAGTCGATCTGTCTTCCGGCGATCGGGGTGACTGCCACGATCGTATCGAACGAGAGCGATGGGCAAGAGCGCGTATTCGACGAGTTTCTGGAATTGGTGCGTAGTGCGGTAACGCCTGATGCGCCGTGAGGTGTTGCATGACTAAGGAGAGTCCATGAAATCGAATCTTCGACTCATCGCTCTGGCCGGCATCCTCACGCTTCTCGCCTCGTGCGCTTCGACAAAGCTGGCGGAGTATCAATTCTCCGGCGAGAGCATTCGCGTCGCCGTTCAGGCAGCCCCCGGCTCACGCGTTGACGCGAGCTACGATGTCACCTTCGACGCCGACGATCCGATCACCACCATCGTCAGCATTGGAACCTCAGTCGCAAAGGCTTCTCAGGTTGCCGTTGTTGAGGAACGGCTTGCCGCCGCTCAGGACAGGATCGATATCGAACAGACCATTCATGGCGAAGTGACGCTGTTTTACGAGCAGGTGATGGGCATGAGCATCAATGACGACGCCGGCCTAACCGACTACGTGCTTCGGATTGACGTAGCCGAGTACGGGATCCAAGCGGGCTCCTGGACCTCGAGTATATCGTTCGAGATGCGAGGTAGTGCCGAGTTGTACGAGACCTTCTCCGGGGAGCGCATCTGGCGCAACGGCTTCTATCAGAGTGAGCCGGCGAGCCCCAGCTTCTTTGGCGTGCCCGATGCCGCGGGCAACATCGTGAGTGCCGCCATGCTCTCTGAGCTTACCGAAGACCAGATCGTCGCCGGTATTGAACGGCTGGCCCAGGACGCGGCGTGGGAGCTGAGTCGAGAGTTCGAGCGTGATCTATACAGGGCTCGTCGGAGGCAGTAGCATCGCGCCATGCTGCGAGCACGGCGTGTAGCGACCCCCCTCCTCATCACCGTCCTACTGCTGCTTCTCTGTGTGTCGGCTGTTTCCGGCGGTGCGGCGGACGAGTATGGTGTTGACGCATTGGCATCTCCTGCATTTGAACCGGTCCGCTGCGGGGAGTTGCGTAATCCAGCGCTTTGCGAGGAGGTAGCCTCATTGCGGGCGGTGAACCTTGGCAATGCGCTTGAGGCCCCGGTTGAAGGTCAGTGGGGCGTTGTACTCGAGAGTCGCGACTTTGAGCTGATCAAAGCGGCGAAGTTTAATGCCGTTCGCGTTCCCGTCCGGTGGTCGGCGCATGCGTCGGCGGACGAGCCCTACGCGGTATCTGGACGATTCTTTGATCGAATCGACTGGGTCTTGGAGGAGTCGCGGCGGAACGGCCTTCTCGCGATCGTCAACATGCACCACTACGATGAACTCTTTGATGATCCGGAGGCGCATTACGACCGCTTTGTCTCCATCTGGGCTCAGATTGCCGAGCGCTATCAGGACATCAGCACCGACGAGCTCTGGTTCGAGTTGCTGAACGAGCCGCACGGACAACTCTTTGGCGGTCGCTGGAACGGGCTTATGAACCGGACCATCGAGATCGTTCGTGAGAGCAACCCAGTGCGACCAATCGTGATTGGTGGTTCGAACTGGAATGCCTACGATACGATGTCCCAGCTTGATCTTCCCGCTCGGGATACCAATCTGGTGCTGACCTTTCACTACTACGAGCCCTTTGCCTTCACTCATCAGGGCGCCTCCTGGGTTGGGCAGGAGATGCGAACCGGCGTTGATTGGAACGGATCAATCTGGGCGACTGAGGAGATAGACGTTCACTTCTACCAGGCACGCAACCAGGCCCGTGCTCACGGACTGCCGCTCCTGCTGGGTGAGTTTGGCGCCTATTCCCCTGCGCCGATGGATGCTCGCGTTCGCTGGACCCACTACGTCCGATCCGTTGCCGAGGCAAACGGGATGGGTTGGGCGTATTGGGAGTTTCGGGCGGGTTTTGGCGTCTACGAGAGTGGGCGCGGCGCCTGGAACGATGGCCTACTGACCTCGTTGATTCCAGACCGGTAGGGCTCTGGGAGGTCCGATTCGATCATTCCAACCGTTTCGCAGCTCGCCCAAAAGGTCGCCTCAGAAGAAGATAGCCGTTCTCAAAGAGCTGAGAGAGCAGCATTGCTGCTGAGGCGCTCACGGCGCCGGGCACACCCGCGAGAGACGAACCAATAAGCACAAAGACGAAGAGGGTCACCGTGTTCACGACAACGCCCCAGGCGAGCGCGTTCGTCCTGCCTGATCTGACGAATGCTGCCCGATACCACGCTTTATAGGTCACCAGTGCCGGTGTCAGGAAGAGGATCAGCAACGGAACGGGAGTCAGCGCGAGGAGCTCGTCGCTCAGCCCGCTGATCGTTTGAAACCAGAAGGGCCCTGCAGGTGTGATCGCGACCACGAGCATCAAGCCTGAGAGGATAGACGCGAGCAAGGTGGTGAATCTTCGGAGTACGGGTTCGCTTTCCGGATGCCGATCAAGGAGTGCGATTCCCGCTTCCTGGTAGCTGAGCGCGAGACTGTTGAAGATGAACAAAAAGCCGTTAATCACCGGCCATGCAGCAAGGGAGGGTTCGGCCAGATAGGCTCGCGCTATCCCGAACGTCATGACCGGCCTGGAGAGCAGGAACATCACCGAGGTCATCGACAAGGGGACGTAGAAGCTGAGCAGGCCGTGCCAGCCAATCGGCTTCTCCGCTGAGGGTGACTTCTCCAGTTCCGGAATGCCGGCTGTGCGGTTGAAGATTCCCGCGACGATCGCGGCGACTACGACTCCAATTGAGAAGGCAAGCGACGCGAGGGTCGATCCGTCCATCTCCCAGCGCCGCATCCCAACAATGAGAACGATCGCAACCACCACGAGTCTGATTGCGATTGAGACCGGAACGATCCACGTCTTTCCATGCCGTATCAGCACACCCTGCCAGAGTCTTCGGTAGCCGACCGCGGCAGAGAAGGGAGCGAGAATGGCGAACGGCCATCGACTTGCCTCGAGAACGTCATCAGGCACGCCGAGCATTCCGCCTACGATCAGATCGTAGGCCGGCGTTAGCGCGACAAGGAGATGGATGGCGGTCAGGGCGACTGCCATGATCAGCATAAACCGCATCAGGAGGCGATAGTTTTCGAGCGAGCCGCTGAGTGCCGTTGCGGCCGAGAGCATCTGGATGATCGGGCTTTCGATTACCAGTGCAATCGCGAGCACGACTCCAAACGAGGCGAGGTGGAGTTCCGGATCGGCCATCCGAGCGATCACCGCCGAGAGCCCCGGCTGCTCTGCCGCCATCAGGAGCCACATCACGCCGAGTGGTGCCCAGAACGCGACGATTCTTCGGTAGGTCAAAACGGGTGTGGCGGATGTGGCCATGCCCGCAAGCTAGATGCCTGTGGTGCGAGAGTCAAATTGGTACAATGCACCGCTTGGTTACGGTCATAGGCGGCATCAACATCGATATGCATTTCACCTCGCTGGCGGGGGAGATCGCGCCCGGAACGTCGAATCCATCTCGTTTGTCGGTGACTGCTGGTGGCGTCGGGCGGAACATCGCAGTGAATCTCGCGCGCCTCGGGTGCGAGGTGCAGATGATTGGAATCGTAGGATCCGACGATCAATCGGCCTGGCTGGTCGATGGTCTCGAGCGATCCGGGGTCGGTACGGCGGGAATCGTGCGCGCCGCGGGCTCGACCGCCGGAACCTACGCTGCCCTGTTGCACTCGAACGGCACGCTTGCAGCCGGTGCATCGGCGATGGAAGTGATTGAGCGATTTGATGTCGACGAGCTCACGGCCGGTGAGCGGTTTATCCGGAGTGCGCAGTCACTCGTGATCGACGGGAACATGCCGGTAGACGTGGTGGAGCAGGCGATCGCGATCGCGAACGAGTCCGGCACGACGACCTTTGTCGAGCCGGTGAGCCGCGCAAAGGCGGAACGCCTTTCGGCCGCAGGGGGGCACGTCTTCCTCGCGACGCCGAGCGCGAACGAGTACGAGCCGCTTAGGCGCGGCCGGCTCCGGGTCGAGTGGACCGTGATTACGAACGGAGCAAGCGGCTGCACGATCATGCGCAACGGCACCCGCATCGCTGATCTGCCGGCGCCACAGGTCGACACGGTCGATGAGACGGGAGCCGGAGACGCGTTGATGGCCGGAATCGTTGCGGGTGTTGAGCATGAAGCGACCGGTCCGGATGAGATCGTGGCCGCAGTCCGGCGTGGCATCGACCTTGCAGCGACCGTTGTGACGCACCACGGATCAACCCTTGAGGAGTCAGAATGAGCGACATGGTGATAGTGAGCGAAGAGGTATCAGAGGCAATCTCGGACGGCGCGCCGGTCGTGGCACTTGAGTCGACGATTATCTCGCACGGCATGCCATATCCCCGGAACCTGGAGACGGCGGGGGAGGTGGAGGCCGAGGTCCGGCGGTGGGGAGCGATCCCCGCGACGATCGCTATCCGCGACGGCAGCTATCGCGTTGGCCTTGACAGCAAAACGCTGGAACTGCTCGCAACGTCAGACGAGGTCGCCAAGGCGAGCACGCGCGATCTTGGTGGTGTGATCTCGAGCCGACGCCTCGCGGCAACAACGGTCGCGACGACCATGATTGGAGCCCATCTCGCAGGAGTGCATGTCTTTGCGACCGGTGGGACAGGGGGAGTTCACCGCGGTGGCGAGAAGAGCCTCGACGTCTCAGCGGATCTCGTGGAGCTCAGCCGGACGCCGGTCGCGGTAGTGAGCGCCGGCGTCAAGTCGATTCTTGATATTGAGAAAACGCTCGAATACCTCGAGACCCTCGGCGTTCCGGTCTACGGATGGAAGACCTCCGAGTTTCCGGCCTTCTATTCGACTCACACCGGGCTCTCCGTACCACTAAGCGTCCACTCTGCCGATGAGCTTGCTCGCGCGCTCCATGCTGTTTGGAACCTTGGGCTTCGAACCGGTGCGCTCGTTGCCAATCCCATTCCGAAAGAGGCCGAACTCGAGCACGGCTACATCGAATCGGTGATCCAGGATGCGATTTTGGATGCAGAGCGTGAGGGTATCCGAGGGCGCGATCTCACGCCCTATCTGCTTGGGGCAATTGTCGAGCGTACTGACGGAAAGAGCCTCGAGGCGAACATCGCACTGGTGAAGAACAACGCCCGAGTTGCCTCGGAAGTGGCGACCGCCCTCGCCAAGTTTTCTCGATAGCGGAAGTTGAGCCTCGATGGTAGGCTTTTGGTATGGCTCGGACGTTCCGGACCCTTGCCGTTCTGCTCGCTCTACCGCTCCTTCTCGCGACAGGGCAGCCGCAGCTTGGACCGGAAGAAGAGGTCAATCGCCCCAAATCACCTCCCGACCCTGAACCGGGACCCGCTCTCGAGTTAAGCCCGCGAGCATCCGAGCGCCTCGATCGGCTTCGTAGCTCCGGTACCATGCGTGTTGCTATCAGCGCGGAGCAATCGATCTACGAAGAGCAGCCGGACGGAAGTATCGTGGGTGTCCACTACGAGCTCGTTCTGCAACTCGCCGAGCTGATGATGATCGATGTGGAGTTCGTCCCGGTCGAGTTTGGCGAGTTCTTCGAGCTCAACGGGGTTGTTCCGCCCGAACTCCAAACCGATCCCGAGTTTGTCTACGTCCCGGACCTCCTTCAGGCGTGCGAATTCTATGCCGTTGCCATGTCCCCGCTTCCGCGCAGAGACCTCTTCCTTGATTTTGTGCCGCTCTACCCGTCGCGACTGGTCTATGTTACCCGGCGTGATCGTCCACGAGTCTCTCCGGATGCATTTGCCGACTCGACCTTTGCGACCATCCCAAACACGACCTACGAGCAATGGATGCGAGATCGATTTGACATGAGTTCCACCAGAGTCTTGGAGAAGCGGACCGGGCTGGCCCTGCTTGAGGCAGTGAGCGACGGCACCGCAGACGCAACCGTAGCAGATGCCAACCTCGTTCTCGCGCAGCTTGCTCGGTTTCCAGAGCTCGATGTCTATCCGGCTGGAGGTCCGATCGAAACACTCTCATGGGCAACACGTGAAGACGATCCGATTGCAGAGATACTCACCGTCTGTCTCGACATCATCCGCGAGCGAGGCGTCTTCGAATCGATCTGGCAGGACTACTACGGGAGCCCACTCACCGACTACCTGCGGATACTCTCCGCGTCATAATGCGACTTGTCGTCCGCCTGACCGTCGTTGGGCTCTTTGCAAGTCTGATCCCGCTCTCCGCCTCCGTGATCACGATCCTGGTTCAAGCGAACGCGCAAGTTGCTGATCTTATTGAGCGAAACGCCACGCTTGAGCTCGAGTTTCTCCAAGCCCGAGCGCAGAGCGAGTTCGACACGATTGAGCGGCTCGGAATCTCCAGCGCACCGTTTTACATCTCCGCGGCGAAGTCCGCCGTTGTTCGGTACGGTGCCGAGCGATCGATTCCGGGAGGGTTCCTCTTTGCGATCGACGCGGATGGCAATGACGTCCTGATGGGCGGATCGATCGAACCCGGTGATTTTGTCATTGAGGACCGGTTTGAGCCGTTCGATTGGACGCTCGGCGTTGCGATTGCCCGCCAGTACGTCAACAGCTTCGTACGCAATTCGACGATCACAGTCGTATCGATCGCGATTGCCGTCTACGTCGCAGCAGCCCTGATCTTTGTACTGGTTGTTCGAGGAATGGTCCGGCCGATTGAACGGCTCGAGGAGGTCGCTGCGGCCATTGCGAACGGTGATCTCTCCGCCCGCGCCGACGTCCGTGGCCGGAACGAGATCGCTCGACTCGGCGCAACTTTTAACCGTATGGCGGGAATCGTGGAGCAACTCACTCTTGACCTCGAGCATCAGGTTGTTGATCGGACCAAGGAGTTGCAGGAGTCACTCGATGATCTTCGGGCCGCTCAAGATCTCCTGGTCCAGCGTGAACGAATGGCAACGCTGGGTCGATTGGTTGCCGGGGTTGCGCACGAGGTCAACACGCCCATCGGCATCGGTGTGACATCGTCCACCTTCCTCATGGAGAAGGCCGAACAGTGGCTCTCCCGCATCCGCGAGGACCGGTCGGGCGGCGCCTCCATTCCGGCCTCTGAGATTCGTCCCTTCATTCAAGACGCCTATGACGCCTCTGAGATCGTCCATAGGAGTCTCGAACGCGCTGAATCCCTCATTGGAACCTTCAAGAGTCTTGCCGTGGACCAGGTCAGTGGCCAACACCGAATCTTCGACCTCTGCGCCTACCTGAACGACATCGCGGAGAGCCTCCGTCCCCAAGCCAAGCGAGCGCAGGTAGAAATCGTCGTGCGATGTGAGGGAGAGCTCTGGATCAACAGTTACCCGGGACACATCTACCAGATCATCACCAATCTGGCGCTCAACTCGATGACCCACGCCTTCCCGGGCGAAGAATCCGGCACCGTGACGATCGACGCATTCTACGACGACGAAGAGCTCGTCATTGTGCACGCGGATGACGGCGCCGGCATGTCCGACGAACAGATCTCCCGGATCTACGAGCCGTTCTACACTACGCGTCTGGGAAGCGGGGGGAGCGGCCTTGGCATGAACATCGTCTTCAACACGATCAATCAATCTCTTGACGGGCGAATTTTCGCACAGTCTGGCCTTGGCGCAGGATCGGTTTTCACGATTCGGATACCAAAAGAACGAGTTGCTGTCGAACCGGGCCCCGATCCGTCGTCGTAGAGGCAGGAGGATACGATGAAGTACATGGTTTTGCTGTTCTCGGACGAGTCTATTGAGACCCGCATGAACGAGGACGAATGGCAGGCGCTTCTGGAGGAGCACAACGTTTTTGGGACTCGATTCGGGGACAAAATTCTCTCCGGCGAGCCTCTTGATCGGACGCCTACTGCGAAGACGCTCCGTCGCGTGAACGGATCGATCACGACCTTTGATGGTCCGTTTGCCGAGACCAAGGAGGCGCTGGGCGGCTACTACGTGATCGAGGCCGAATCGATGGACGAGGCCGTTGAGATTGCCAGTCACATCCCACTCTCAGATCACGGTTCCACAGAGATTCGCCCGGTCATGGAGATGTAGATGGCCACCGCGCGCGAGGTTGAGGCGGCCCTTGAGGAAGCGTGCCGGACCGAGTACGGACGGATCGTATCGGTACTCACTCGCGTGCTTGGCTCCATTGATGCTGCAGAGGATGTGCTGCAGACCGGGTTCTCTCGGGCTTTGCGTGTGTGGCCTGAGCGGGGGATTCCTTCGAATCCCGCCGCTTGGCTCACCACCGTCTCGAGACGCATCGCGATCGACACGATTCGCCAGCGGAAGCGTCGCCAGGCCGCATCCGACCGGGTCGTCGCGGAGCACAGGGCGGGCTTTGATGCGGTCAATGATCGGACGTCGAACGGAGTTGATCCCTTTGAACTGATCGACCAGTGGCCTGACGAGCGACTTCGGCTGATCTTCACATGTTGTCATCCCGTCCTCGACCCAAATGCGCGGGTCGCTCTGACCCTGAAAGAGGTGTGCGGCATCACAACCGCTGGGATCGCCGGTGCGTTCCTGATTCGTGAGTCGACCGCCGCCCAGCGCCTCGTGCGAGCGAAACGGCGCCTGCGCGAGAACGAAGTCCGTTTTGAGGTCCCCGAACGGAACGAACTTTACGACCGACTGGAAGATGTACGCCGCGTGATTCATCTCGTCTTTTCAGAGGGCTATCTACCGCGCCATGGTGAGCGCCTCACGCGGCTCGACCTCTGTGAGGAGGCCATCCGGCTGGCGCGCGTCCTGATTGAACTGACGAACGAGATTGACGCTCCCGCCAGCCGAGCGGAGAACCTCGGTCTCCTCGCCGAACTGATCTTCACCAACTCCCGGCGGCACGCGCGGACAGACTCCGAAGGTCGGCCCATTCTGCTTGAGGATCAGGACAGAAGCCTCTGGATCCGCGAAGAGGCGGCTGAGGCTCAGTCGCTTTTGGATCTGGCACTCGAGTATGAGTCGCCGGGCCCACACCAGATCAAGGCAGCGATCGCGTCGCTCCATCATGAGGAGCGTGACACCCCTGACTGGGACCAGATTGCCCGTCTCTATGCGACCCTCTATCGCTATGAGCCCACCGAAATCGTGAGACTCAATCAGGCCGTCGCCCGGGGATTCGCGAGCGGCCCGGAGGCGGCTCTGAAACTCCTCTCGCGTATCAACGCTGGCGGCGAGATGGGCGACTACCCGTACTTCCATCTCGCACAGGCCCGATTTCTCGAGGAGGCCGGGCGCTACGAGGCGGCGTGGGAGTCGCTCGGGCTGGCGCGCGCTGCCAGTCGGAATGGATCGGAGCAACGCTTTATTGACGAGCAAATCAAGACGATTCAGACCCGGCGACGCGAACAGCCGACCGCAGGAAGCGTGCATCCGCCCGAGTGACCGACGACTCGACCGCAAAACGATCGCGCTCGAGGAATGCCATGAACTCGCGCACAGCGATTCCCACCGCAGCCTTGAGTTCGTCGTCGTCCCGCTTCTTCTGGACCGGCGGTTCCCACCACCAGCCTCGACAGCTGAGTGCGCTCTCCGTCCGACGCGGCTCCCAGCGAGCTACCAGCTCGTCACCGTAAAGGACCGGCAACACGTAGTAACCAAACTCCCGCTTGGCTGCCGGCTTGTAGACCTCCCACGTGTAGGAGAATTCAAACAGCTCCTCAATCAATTGCCGATCCCAGAGGACGTTGTCGAGTGGCGCAAGAAATGCGGCTGCTTGGCCGGTGCTTCTGTGCGCCACCGGGTCACCAGACAGCAGCGCGCGAGCATCATCCGGAAGGAAGCATGGCCGATCGATGCCTTCGATCCGCGCCTGCTCAATCACGCCACGCTCTTCCAGCTCCCCCAGGGCAGCGGATCGATCCGCGCTCTTAGCACCCGCGATTCCGAGCCACGCCTGGCCTGCGCGTTGCACAGCGATGCCGAGGGAGCGAACGCGTCGCTCCATGTGCCACGTGAAGTAAGCCTGCTCGGAGGCGTGGCGATGGGCACGCTTATCATCAGGTACCGCCTGCTCGATGGCCGAGTAGATTTTTCGACCCTTGTCTCGACCCGAGATGGCGAGCTCTCCAACGTCAAAGAGCAACTCGAGTGCTGCTCGCGCCGCCGAGGTTGCCGACCAGCGCCAGTCGGTTGAGCCCTTGCTCTCCAGATCGAGGGATGTCGCGGATCCGCGTTGTGCGATCTCCGAACGGACGTAGTCGAGTACCTCTTCCGGCGGAACGTGAAGCCTCTGCCACCTCCGTCGAAACGCCTCTCTGAACGGTGCCAGCCCCCACCACTCCTCGCGGAGGACGAGGCACCGCATCTTGTCCCATGCCTCAGTGAGAACGCGCTGCTCGTAGACCTCAGCGTCGAGGTCGTGTGGCACAAAACCCTTGATCCTCGACTGCATCACGAGAAAGACATTGCGTCCAACAATGTCGAGCGGATCCACCTGAATGGCGCGCAGCCGATGTGCGATCGTCATCACGTCTGTGCGCTTGAGCGAGCGAGGTGGGAGCAGAAAGTGGTAGGCGAGAAGGAATCGACGCGCCGTCGTCCTGTCGAGCTCGATCATGCGCAATTATAGCTCGCCCACCGTCGCTTGGCCGAAGTGCTCCCGGCCCACTGACGCACCGCGGGTCACCTGATAGCATCCGCAGCATGGATGGCTCCTGGATCTCACCGGTGATACTCGAATCAGATGTCGTGCGATTGCGACCGCTGGAGGCCAAAGACGCAGACGCGCTTGTCGAGGCTGCATCTGACGGAGAGCTCTGGAGACTCTGGGTCACGAACGTTCCGGACGCTGCGACGGTAGGGGAGTACGTGCAGACCGCGATCGACCTGAAGCGCTCCCGCGGAGATCTACCCTTTGTCGTGGAGGAGGCGGCAACCGGTGTAATCATTGGGACGACTCGATACATCAACGCCGATCCGGTGAATCGTCGACTGGAGATCGGCTACACCTGGTACGCACGGCGAGTTCAGCGAACCCCCGTCAACACGCACTGCAAGTATCTCCTTCTGCGACACGCATTCGAATCGCTTGACTGTATTGCCGTGGAATTTCGCACGCATCGGATGAATCGCGCGTCGCGCGCGGCGATTGAGCGGCTGGGAGCCCATGAAGACGGCGTGCTTCGAAACCACCGTATTCTGCCGGACGGGACCTACCGCGACACCGTTGTCTATTCCATCCTTGAATCGGAGTGGCCTGCGGTCTCATCGCACCTGCAGCGACAGATCGAGCGGTAGCAGGGCATCGCTACACAGAGAGGCCGGCTGGCAATCGACTCACCAACCGGCCGGTATATATGATCGGGCGGTGCCCGTTATGCTATGCGGCCTGCCGAACGAATCCCAGGATAATCTCCCGACCGTCCCTAAGGACACGGAACTGGACCTCTTCAAGCCCAAGCTGGTTGATCGCGGAGTAGAACTCGGCGATCGACTCAACCGGCTCGCCGTTTACGGCGGTGATCGTGTCGCCCTGCTCAAGTCCGCTTTCAGAGGCCGAGCTGTTCTCTGCGACCGCACCAACCACAACGCCGTCCACAGACCCACGGAGGTCGAGCCTCTCGCGGAGTTCGTCGTTGAGCGTTGCGACTGAGATTCCCGGCCAGATGTCCGCAACGGTTCCGCTCTCCGGAGTTCGACGGCCGGTCACGACCTCGATCTCGATGAGCTCTCCATCTCTGAGAACCTCAAAGGGGAGTCGATCTCCCGGCCGAAGGTTTGCGACGGTTCGAACAAGCGTACCGCTGGTGTCAATCTCCGTCTCGCCAATACGGACAACAACATCGCCCGGCATGAGCCCGGAATCTGCCGCCGGCGACCCTTCAAAGACACCGCTCTCGAAGGCCCCGGCGTTCGAGTCGAGGCCAAGCTCGGACGCGTAGTCATCGCTGATCGACCCAACAGAGACGCCGAGCCACGAGTAGGCAATCGACCCCTCTTGGATGAAGTCGGTGATGGCGCGGCGTGCGTTGTTGATCGGGATCGCAAATCCAAGTCCGATGCTTCCGCCGGACTGCGAAGCGATCCACGTGTTGATGCCCACGACCTCACCATTCAGATTCACGAGCGGTCCCCCGGAGTTACCACGGTTGATAGCCGCATCAGTCTGGATGTAGTTCGTTACTCGTCCAATGCCGTTCGCATTTCCGTCGGTCTCTCGCGATACCGCGCTCACGATGCCCGCTGTGATCGTCGCCTCGAACCCAAGAGGGTTTCCCACGGCGAAGACCCAGTCGCCCGGCAAGAGTGACTCTGAGTCGCCGAGCGGCGCGATAGGCATCTCTTCTCGTGTCTCCCATGAGATCAACGCAATATCCATCAACTCGTCTGATCCAACGAGCTCCGCATCGAACTCGCGCCCGTCGTAGAGCACAACTTCGATCTCATCCGCCTCGCCGGCGACGTGGTGGTTCGTCAGCGCGTAGACGGTCTCACCTTGCCTGGCAACAATGACCCCTGAGCCAATTCCCTCCTGGCGGAACTCGCGCTCCTGGCCCTCCTGCTGGTCACCGTTTCGCGGGCGTCCAAAGAAGAATTCGAAGGGCGAGTTGTTGCCGCCAAAGGGAGTTCCCTGAACGCGTTGCGTCACCGTGGTCGCGACGTTGATTTCAACCACCGTGGGGAGCGTTCCCGCCGCGACTGTTCGGAACTGCTGCTGAAACGACTGTGCCACTGAGAGCTGATCCGCGGCACTGGGAATTGTTGAGGTAGTCAGCGCCGGCGTGGCACTGTACTGGAGATCTTCCGGCTGGCCACCGACCTGAAGTGCCGGGACTGAGAACGCCGTTCCTGGCTCAATCTGGATAGGTAGTGCGTTGTTACCGACTCCCGCCGCACGTGCGCCCAAAAAACCGCCACCGACTGAAAGGATGGCGACGAGCACAGCGCCGCTGAGGAGCATCATGGTTCGTGATCTGCTTTTCATTGCGATCCTCCTGGATTGCAATGAGAGTACGGAGCGGCTCTTTCACAAACCTTTCGAGAGAATTACATCTTTGTAAGGTTATGGGTGTCATCGACCCTGGTGTTCGGACCTGGCGTCACGCTCCCACGATCACCCGGCGAACTCTGCCACTGCCGCCATGCTTGCATTCGCGAGGATGCCAACGTCCACTGCGTAGCTGATGTACCTCACGCCGCGTTCCGCCCATCTCCGACCCGCTTCGATCGTGTCCACAAAGGTGCCCACGACGGTGCCGCGAGAGCGACCCGCATCCACCGCCGCCTCGACCGCAGCAACGACACTGGGGTGATCGACTTCTCCGGCGACTCCAAGTGACTGTGAAAGGTCGTAGGGCCCTATAAAGACAATGTCGACGCCTTCAACTGCCATGATCTCGTCCAGGTTCTCAAGGCCCTCTTTCCCCTCTACCTGTACGACCAGGATCGCCTCGTTGGCGCTCTGGAGGTAGTCCGATTTCTCCTGCATTGAGAAATCCGCTGCTCGGACGTATCGGCAGACACCTCGTCCACCGAGCGGCGAGAACTTCGCGTGCTCGACCATCTCCCGAGCAGCTGCCGCACTTGAGACATGCGGCACCTGAACCCCTCCGGCGCCCCCATCGAGCACCGCTCCAATCTGCCAGTCGGCACCCTCCGCGGTCCTGATGATGGGCAACGCTCCGCCGAGCTCTACCGCACGGATCAGATTATGCGCATTGGCGATGGTGTTCGGGCCATGTTCAAGGTCGATGATGACATAGTCAAAACCCGCCCGAGCGAGGACTTCCGCGAACGCCGGATCGGTCGTCTTAGAGAACGGTCCAAGGACCGGACCCGAGGCGAGTTTGTCCCTGAACGATCGGATGATGCTGGTGTTCATGGCCCATTGTAAGCGTAGTGAGCCATGCCGCCAAAGGCGTCCTTGGATGGGCGGGATCATCTTCCTCCCGGTCGGGGTGGCTCCGAGTGCTCTTGAAATGACGTGGAGGCGCCACGCGACGGCTGAATAATCACGCTTGCCAACATCCATGGCAGCTGATACATTTCGCGCGATGTCGCGATTCGAACAATCCGACAACCCATTCCTCCAGGGCTACCTTCTCGCTCTACCAATGCCCGCTGAACGCGAAGGTCCCGAGTAGGCTCCAGGGCTCGCCCTGGTTCTGAGCAGGCAATGAGCCCGCTGCCGAGACCTTCGGCGGCGGGCCTTTTTTTTGGACTACAGAGGGCGTCCAGGGGCCGCCGCGAAAACCAGCCCCGGAAGGAGTAACAATGCCAAAATACAATCCGTTCAAGAGTGTCGATCTGCCGGACCGCGAGTGGCCGGCGAAGAGCATCACCAACGCACCTCTCTGGTGCAGCGTCGATCTTCGGGACGGCAATCAGGCTCTCGCCATTCCAATGAGCGTCAACGAGAAGCTTGAGATGTTCGATCTGCTTGTGGATATCGGCTTCAAGGAGATCGAAGTCGGCTTTCCTTCGGCTTCGCAGATCGACTTTGACTTTGTCCGACGGCTCATCAACGAAGACCGCATCCCTGAGGACGTCTACATCCAGGTCCTGACCCAGTCCCGAGAGCACCTGATCAAACGGACGTTCGAGTCGGTGGAGGGCGCCCCGAATGTCGTGATGCACTTCTACAATTCCACGAGTGCCCTGCAGCGGGACATCACCTTTGGGATGAGCCGTGAGGAGATCAAGAACATTGCGATTGAGGGAGCGAAGCTCATCAAGAAGCTCGCACCGAGCCTTCCGGGTAGCAACGTCCGGATGGAGTACTCTCCGGAAAGCTTCAGTGACACCGAGACCGAGTACGCATTGGAGGTTTGCGAGGCTGTCCAGGATATCTGGGAACCAACGACAGACAACAAAATCATTCTCAATCTCCCCGACACCGTTGAGTGGATTCCGGCAAACAAGCATGCCGATCAGATCGAATGGTTCTCTCGCAACATGAAGCACCGCGATACGGCGATCATCAGTCTGCACACCCATAACGACCGAGGCACGGGAGTCGCTGCATGTGAGTTGGGTCTGATGGCCGGAGCCGAGCGCGTCGAGGGCACCCTGTTTGGCAACGGCGAGCGAACGGGCAACCTCGATATCGTCACCGTCGCCTTGAACCGAATGGCCGACGGAATCGATCCGGGGCTCGATTTCAGCGACCTGCCACGCGTCCGTCGGGTCTATGAGCGAACCACCCGAATGACCGTTCATCCGCGCCATCCTTACGCCGGAGAGCTCGTCTTCACCGCGTTCAGCGGTTCGCATCAGGACGCGATCAAGAAGGGGATGGACCGACGCGGCGGAGACGACGCCGGCGATGCTCCTTGGCGGGTCCCTTATCTCCACATCGATCCGAAGGACATCGGTCGGACCTACGAGTCAATCGTCCGCATCAACAGCCAGAGCGGGAAGGGTGGTGTCGCCTACGTGATGGCGCGCGAGTTCGGCTTTGAGATGCCAAAGAGCATGCACGTCGAGATTGGGTCGACGGTCAATCGTAAGGCCGACGAGCTTGGACGCGAGCTGACCAACAACGAGATCTACGAGATCTTCAATCAGGAGTATCTGCAGAGCCGTGAGCCGCTCGAGGTGCTCGACACTGAGTTCGACTACGTCCATTCAGAGGCGCGTCGTCTCCGGTGTGAGGCGACCGTGAAGTACCAGGGTCGTGAGCTTCGCGTGAAAGGCGAGGGC
>JANQQY010000553.1 GCA_028284845.1 Spirochaetales bacterium | reverse complement strand
GATCGACTCTCCAACGGCGACCGCCGCGGGGACATCGTTCTCGGTCTTGGCGATGATCTCGCTCCCGTTCGGTAGAACCGTCACGTGATCACCGTGACTCATCCAACTGGTGAAGCCTTCCGGCACACCGTGGAACAAGGGGTGTTTACCCGCGAATGTAACCCGCGACCTGCCATACTCTCGACGCTCGGATTGTGCAACCGTCCCGCCGCGAACGTGGACGATCTGCTGAAGTCCGTAACAGATTCCCAGGATGGGGATCCCAAGCTCGAAGATCGAAGGATCTACCATCACGCCGTCCGCCTCGTGGACGCTCGACGGCGAACCGGAGAGAATGATCCCCTTGATGTCGTATGGCGTCTTCGAGACAAGTTCCGCCGCCGGTGTCGTCCCGGGGAGCATTTCAGAGTAGACTCCGAGCTCTCGAATCCGCCGACCGATAAGCTGAGCCGTCTGACCACCAAAGTCGAGTACTACGATTGCATCCACGGATCAGTTCTCAGGATTGTCTGGTCGCGTCGGTATCCGACGCTCACGATCTCAACCGGCGCCCCAACGAACTCTTCAACGAAGCGGATGTAGTCGGTCGCCTCTGCGGGAAGGTCTTCGAACGACTTCGCGTCCGCCAGAGAAGTGTTCCAACCGGGCAGAGCCTTGGTGACCGGCCGGCATTGCTCGAGGAGCGTGGCGGAAGCCGGAAAGCTGTCCAGGACGCCATCCGGTGTCTCGTACGCAATACATGCACGGACCTCTTGCTGGGAGTCGTAGACGTCGAGATGGGTCAGCGCGAGAGAGTCGATCCCGTTCGCGTGGACGATGTACTTCAGGGCAACCAGATCGAGGTAGCCGCATCTGCGAGCCCTGCCGGTCGTGACTCCGTACTCTCTGCCGAGCTCGCGGACGAGGTGTTCCAGTTCCGCTGAGTCGCCTTCGCCAAACTCCGTTGGGAAGGGGCCGTTGCCAACTCGGGTCGAGTAGGCCTTGAAGACACCGATGATCCGGTCAATCCTGCGCGGGCCAATGCCGCCGCCGAGGCTTGCACCGGCCGCCGCAGAATAGCCCGAAGAGACGTACGGATAGGTTCCCTGATCAAGATCAAGAAGCGCGCCCTGCGCGCCCTCGAAGAGGACGTGCTCCTTTGAGTCGGCCTGTGCCATAAACTCCACCAGGTCGACGACCATCGGCTTGAGCTGTTCCATGTACGGCTCCAGGAACGATCTTGACTCGTCGTCGAGCTTTTCAAGCACCTCCGGGCGTTCAAGGTCGGCAATGCGAACGCCGTCCCGAGCGGCCTTCAGGGAGTAGGCGATTCCAATGCCGCGTCCGGTGGTGCCGAGCGGTTGCGCGCGCTCCTCGTCCATCTTTCGATCAAGCTCGCGGTAGGCAGGCAGCACGAGGTGCGCCCGATCAGAAACAAGCACCCTCCCCTTCCAGTTAACTCCCTGCTCGGTCAGTGTTTCGAGCTCCGCAAAGAGCGCTGAGGGGTCGATTACCATGCCGGTACCAAGGACGACTGTGGTGTCATCGTAGAGGATGCCGGATGGAACAAGGTGGACCTTGTAGGTCTCGTCTCCCTTGACGATCGTGTGCCCGGCATTCGCCCCGCCTGAGTAGCGGACGACAAGTCGCGCCTGCTCGGCAAGAAAGTCAACAAGCTTCCCTTTGCCTTCGTCGCCCCATTGGGCACCCATGACCACGAGATTCATTGGCGATCCTATCGTGAGTAGTTTGGCGGCTCCTGAGTGACTGACACGTCGTGGACGTGACTCTCCTTGAGACCGGCCGCAGATATCTTAACGAAGTTCCTATACGACCGCAAATCTGCAATCGATTTGCATCCGCAATATCCCATTCCTTTGCGCAGACCGGTCACGAGTTGATGGAGGAAGGGCTTTATCTCGCCCTTGTACGGAACTCGCCCCTCGACTCCCTCAGGGACCGGCTCTTCGTTCTCACCCATCTGATATCGGTCGCCGCTCCCCGACTTGATTGCACCCAGAGAGCCCATGCCCCGGTACGCCTTGAAGATTCGCCCCTCGTAGATGATCTCCCGGCCGGGCGACTCCTTGAGTCCGGCGAAGAGATTGCCCACCATCACGGCATTTGCTCCAGCGGCGATCGCCTTGGTGATATCGCCTGAGAACTTGATGCCTCCGTCTGCAATCACCGGGACATCGGCTTTCTGAGCCTCCTCCGCGGCCCAGACAACGGCAGAGAACTGAGGAACACCGATGCCGGCGACGACCCGGGTGGTACAGATCGATCCCGGCCCCACTCCAACTTTGATGGCATCCGCGCCCGCACCGATCAGGCGCTTCGCTCCCTCTCGTGTCGCAACGTTCCCACCAATCACCGGCACCGGGTAGTGAGACTTGATATGAGAGACAGCTTCGACGACGTTTTGCGAATCGCCGTGAGCGGTGTCGAGGACGGCAAAATCGACGCGAGCATTCACGAGGGCGTTCATACGGGCGTCGAGATCGGTAGGACTCACCGCCGCCCCAACGAGGAGTCGACCGCTCACATCGGTCGCAGCGGAGGGATAGTTGTTGTGTTTCTCAATGTCCTTGACGGTCACCAGGCCGGTGAGATGCCCCTTGCCGTCAACGACCGGAAGCTTCTCAATCTTGTGTGCGTTGAACTTCTCCTGAGCGCTCTCGTAGTCGGGGGTGCCGATCTCAACGATGGGATCCGCCGTCATCACCTCTCGTACGTGCATTGCGTAATCGGTGCAGAACCGCATATCGCGACTCGTGATGATTCCAACGAGGCGGCCATCCTCGACGACAGGGAGGCCACTAATCCTGTAGCGATCCATCACCTCCGCAACTTCTTCAATCGTCTGTGACGGTCCAACCGTCACCGGGTTCTCAATAACAAGATTGAGGAAGCGCTTGACGTTCGACACGTGCTCCGCCTGAAGTTCAGGCGTCATGTTGCGGTGAATCACGCCGACGCCGCCCTCCAACGCCAATGCGATTGCCAGGCGATCCTCGGTGACGGTGTCCATGGCGGCAGATACGATGGGTGCGTTGATGTGGATGTCGCCTACCAGTCGCGTCCGAACATCGGTCTCGCTCGGAAGGAAGTCGCTATATGCAGGAAGCAGCAGCACATCGTCGTAACTGAGTGTCTCTTCGAGCGTCATTGGGCGAGTCCCTCCTCAACGGTGGTTATGCGGGTTGTGAACGCAATGGCAATTCGCTCGGCTTCTTCGGCGGCTCTTCCCGTATAGGAGGCTGGGCTCGAGAAAAACTCGTCCGGGTCGAGCTCGACGGCGGCCATCGCCTCCGAGAGTGACGCCCAGAGCTCAGTTCGACCGCGCAGCACTTCGGCCAAGGGGCGTTTTGACTGCTCCGCCTCAAGCGTCGCGGTCCTGAGGTCTTCGTGCGCATCGGGTCTGCCGGTCGCGGCAAGCAGTGTGTAGGCAGCTTCGGCAAGCACGAGATCGCCGGTGAGTTCCACGTTTGCTTTCATTCGATCCGGGTCCACACGGAGCGTTGAGATGACTCTGATGATTCGCTCCACCGCCGCCAGGAAGCCGGCGAAGAAATCGACAACAAACCGACCGGATGCCGAGTTCGTGAGGTCACGCTGATGCTCGGAAATCTGATCCATGAAGAACGTTGTCACTCTGGGCGCGAACGCCTTCCAGAGGCTTTTTACATGCTCCGAGTTCCACGGGTTTCGTTTCTGCGGCATCGTGGACGACCCAACTTGTGTGCTTGTGAAGAATTCGCGAAGCTCGTCTATCTCTGATCGCTGCAGATTTCGCAGGTCGTCGGCGAGATTGGCGATCACGCCGAAGGCGACGTTGATCTCAAGCAGCAGCCGTA
>JANQQY010000530.1 GCA_028284845.1 Spirochaetales bacterium | reverse complement strand
CTGTCTCAACCTGCGTTCGTCTCCCTGAGTGATCGTGCGCGGTCCGAGAGATAAGAAGACCGTCACGGGCCAGAACGAGGTTGCCGCGCGAGTCGTAAGAGAAGGAAAGCAGCGAGTGCTCGTTTTCCGCCTCCACGATCCGACCGCCGGTGTCGCGCCGGATCCGGGTAAACGCGTCGGGCGCGAACGGAGCGCTGTAGTCGACTCGCTGCTCGAGGCCATCCAGGCTGTAGGTAAAGCGCGCGATCCGGCCGTCGGGCTCGCGTACTTCTGTGAGGCGACCGGCACGGTCGTAGCTAGTCAGCCGAGCGCCGGCGCTGGTCGACTCGGACACAACGCGACCGTATGCGTCGTAGCGGAACTCCCGCCACGAACCGACGCCGTCCTCCGAACGCGAGAGACGACCGCTCTGATCGTACTCGTTCCTCCACCTCACCTCGCCGGCGGATTGAATCTCCAGGAGTCGCCCGGCTCCATCGTAGGCGTACGATCGGCTCCGCCCCTCCGGATCCGATTCGGAAAACAATGCCCCGGTGGAGTCGTACCCGTACGTGTATGTGCCCCCTTCAGGCAGGACTCGCGAAACCAATCGGCCCCGGTCGTCATAGCCAAAACTTGTCGTCGCGCCGCCCGGATCGGTAAATGAGCTCACGAGTCCGTCCGCGGTGTAGGTCACTGAGGTGCGTCGCTCTCGACCCGGTCCTATCTCACCGACGAGGCGACCGGCCTCATCGTATTCATACGCAACATCACGGCCGGTCTCGTCGGTGACCGACTCAAGGCGTCCAAATGGGTCGTATGCAAACCGGCGAAATGAGCCATCTGCGTGAATCGTGCGGGTTCGGCTCCCGGACCGATCGTACTCGTACTTCGTCACCGAACCGTTGCGGCGCTTGCGGATTTGATTCGCTTCGTCGTAAGCGAACGCCTCTCGCAGGAAACCGTTGTAGCGGACCTCGGTCACTCGCCCGCGAAGGTCCCGGTTGTAACTGGTGCGGTTTCCCTCACCGTCGATCTCTTCCAGAACCGCGCCGTACGGATCGGTCCGAGTCGTCTGATAGAGGACTCCGTCGGGTCCGTACGAGCGGAACTCGAGGTCCCGGCGGTCGTACGTCGTGAGCCACGCCCCGTCCGGGGTCCGGCGAGTAGTCTGCCCCGGCGAATAGGTCCACGTGGTTGGTAGTGATCCTGGGGTTGCATGACTCGTCACTCGTCCAGCGAAATCGTGTTCCCATGAGACCGCGATCCCGTCGTCGGCAACAGCGGATGCAAGGTTCCCGGCGGGGTCGTAGGCAAACCGCTCTCCACCGGCGGCCCAGGAGCGTGAGGCCGGTCGTCCCGCGTCGTCATAGCTCCACCTGACCTCCCGGAGGCGCTCATCCGTGCCGGCGCCTTCCACGTACCAATGCGAGAGCCGCCCTGCCGCCGAGTACGCATGTCGCTCGGTTCCGCCACCAATCACCTGACGCGATAGCACACGATGGATATGGTCGTGGACAAAGAGCGTCCTGACGCCCGCCACCTCCTGCTCGTCGACATCTTTGCGATTGGAGTAGCGCCACGCGCCTATGGTTACTCCGCCGCGTGTCGCTCGCACAAGGAGCCCATCGGCCCGGTACTCGGTCTCAATGGGATCCTGGCCCGGCAGTGCTCGAGAGGTTTCCATGCCCAAGGCGTTGTGGGTGAGGCGGAGCAGCTCACCCTCGGAGTCGACGACGCGCGTGAGGAAGCCATGGCGGTCGTACTCGAGCACCGATCGATTTCCGCGTCTATCCCGTATCTCGGACGGGAGCCCGGCCGCGGAGGAGCCGGGCGGGTTGATTCGAACCGATTCGCCTGAGCCATCGGGGTACCGTGTCTCCGTCCGATTCCCGGCTCCATCGTATGACGACGTGATGCACCCGGGAAGGGGACCGCAGACAGTGGCGACGAGATGACTGCCGGCAGGAAGTCGCATACCTCGTATAAAGGGATCACGCGCGTAGGTCGTCTGTGTTGTGCTGCCGTCAGGGTAGGTGATTGAGGTTGGACGAAGCCGGGCGTCGCGGGATGTTGTCGTCCGCTCTCCTCGAGCGCTTGTATGAACCAGCACTCGCCCCTCATCGTGATAGCTCCACTCTTCGCTACCGGCCGCCGTATCGCGTTGGATGAGTCTACCGGCCTCGTCGTGGAGGTACCGTGTCCAGACGCCGTCCGCATCGGTGTGGACGGTCACGTCCGGGGCGGGGTAAGCGAAGCTCTCCGTCGCACCGTTCTCGTCGCGCACGGCGACGACTCGATGAGACGATGCGTCTGCCTCGTACTGATAGTTTCGCGTGCTCTCGTCCGGCTGCTCGATTGTGACGAGGCGAGAGGCTTGAAACTGGAAACGGCGTGTCACACCCACCGGGTCGGTAACCGATCGGAGTTCACCACTCTCGTAATCGAAGGAGAAGTGAAGGTTGGCGGGGCCTGAGAAGCTGACGACTCTTCCGTGTGCGTCACGATCAATCGCAAAGGCTCGCCCACGAGAGTCGGTGAGTCGGATGAGCTCCTCCGATTCATTGTAGTGGAAGTAAACGTAATGCCCGTTCGGATCTTCAATCGACACGAGCTCTCCGGAAGATCCAAACTGCCAGAGTGTCAGGTCGGGGCGGGCGACCACGAATTCCTTCTCGTCGAGTCTGTAGAGGAGTGCAAAACCCTCTTCCGACTTCGCGCCGCGTGTAGCCGAACTCTGCGCGACTTCGTCGGCGGTAAAGAGCACCGGCACGCCTGACTCGTTGTAGAAGGTGATCGCGCCGGCGCCAAACGCGTCATCTGCCTCGTGTCCTGATCCTGGGTCGAACTTGTTGTTGCGAAGGGTGGCCTCCCGAGACTGCTCCCTGCGGAGCGCCAGATCGACCATCTCCAGATCGAGACCATCCACGGCGTCGTCGATGGTTGCCATGATCCCCGGCACAGTCACTTGCCGAAGCTCCCGTTCCATTTCGAGCTGCGCCCGGTGCTCCGCTCGGAGGTCGGAGAGAATCGATTCGACCTCCGCGATCATTCTATTGCGGGCGGATCGAATCTCGCTCGCCAACTTGCCGGTTGCCTCGATTCGAGAGAGACTCGCGATCAGCGATTCTGCCCGTTCGATCTCCTCTTCGATTTCGTCGGCGAGAAGCACTCGCTCACGCAACGCATCTGAGGCGGTCTCCTCCACATCGCCACGAACCTCGCCGCCTGCTGAGAGAGAATCGATAGCCTCTTGGATCTCGCTCTCCGCGGCGGCGTTGTCCGGGGAGGTCCCAAAGCTGAGGCGAGCATCAAGCGAGAAGACCCAGCCAGGTCCAAATGATCCGGAGGCGGGCTCGTTGGTGCGATGAATGAGGTGAACCGGCAGCTCGATCCTTCCCACCTCGATCGTGACCAATGGCTCGATGTGCTCGAGCTGGCCGGTCGACGTACGAACCGGGTCGCCGGCGAGCGGAGAGAGTGCCGCGCGCGCCGCTTCAATGATGGCGGCCTGGACAATGTCGTGCGCAGTGCTCACCTCGAGTACCGCATCTGATGCGCCCTCGATGGTGGGAAGCCAGAGATCGTCTGCGGCCACCACGAGATCCTCCGGGGCCTCGAAAACTGCGCCATCCACGATCGTTTCCGGCGGTGTGATGTCACCCGGAGTCAGTGCCGAGTCGTAGTAGACCGTGACTACGATCGTCTCCGTGCTGTCGGGAACATGTTCGACGATCGACGCGTCCACTTCGAACCGCGTGGTACTCCGTTCTCCGAGCGGGCTTGGGCGCGACTGGACGCGCTCCGGAACCGACTCCCGCCTGCCGTCGTTTGGCCCTCCTGCCGTCACCAGCTCATGCGCCTCGGTGATGACACGCTCGGTTGTGCCGTCATCGTCGATGACGATTGAGTGCGCAGTTCGGGTGATCGTGTAGCCTTCGATCACGACTTCCGTAGAAACGGTGAAGCTCCCCGCCATGCTTGCGATGGGGACGAGTACGGCGAAGAGAAGGCCGATGATAAAGGAGCGCATGCAACGGGTACGGGGCAATCCGTCGGTCTACTTCGTTGTGAGCCTCAGTGCGATCATCGCCTACCGGTTCTCGGAACTCGATTGCCGTAGTAGCCTCGCTCCGAATGAACCGCTACTCGCCTGGCTCCAGACGACCACATGCGCAGCCTCCCTCACGATCCGGAAGTTCCGTCCTGAAGACCTCCGTCCTGATTGCATCGATCATGACAGTGCTTCTCTCCGCTTGCTCGGCGCCACCGGAGATCTCCATCAGCGTCGACCAGGCGTCCGCGCCTCTGTGGAGTGATCTTGTCGCGGCAGAGCCTCTTCCTGAGCCGTGGGTGATCGCGGAGGAGACCGACGCGGAGCTCCCGAGCCTCACGGTACGCTCGTTCACGGGACCGCTCGCAGGCGAAGGACGCGTGATTCGATCCGAATGGCTTGCCCCAACGCGCGCTATCTGGGAGCCGGCCGGCACGGGCGACCCAGGAGCGATCGTGCCCATCAACGAGATAGATCTGCCTCGCGTTGCGGAGTCGGTTGATGGGCTCTACGTGAACGACCAGGCCTATCCGCTGGTGGTGCAGACCGTCGCGACCCTCGCCCTGCCCGGGCCGGACTCGCTTGTGGACGACTACCGCGACGCCATCGAAGCGTGGTTCGGCAGGCTTCCGAACCAGCGAACGCCTCCCTCGCTCTCATGGATCGGTGGGGTAGGGGACATCATGCTCGAGCGCGGTGTCACGGGTCTCCTCGATCGCTCGGATGGGCTCGAGGTCGTCTTTGGCGATGTGCTCGGCGAGCTTCAGGCGGTCGACTTCCTTCTGGGAAATCTCGAGGGTGCGGTGACCACAGGCGGTGACGAGTGGCCAAAGACCTTCACCTTTCGATTCCATCCACGGGTCCTTCCCAGACTGGCAGAGGCCGGCTTTGACTACCTCTCTGTCGTGAACAACCACTCCTACGATTTTGGGGAATCCGGATTCGTGGATACGCTGCGCCATCTTAGGGAGAGCGCTCTGGCGACCTCCGGAGCCGGGATGACACCGGCAGAGGCAGCCGTTCCGTACGAAGTAGTCCTGGATGGGGCGCGAGTACGAGTACTCTCTGTTGGCGCCTACCCGGTCGAGCGTAGCGGCTTCGACGGCGCGCGCCACGCAACGGTCACGGAGACGCGACCCGGCACGCTCTGGGCTGAGGATCGCAATCCGAGCGCCAAGGAGTTCGCGCTCGCCGCGATGGCAGAATCGTTTGGGAGTGACACCTACGACATTGTCATGGTGCACGGCGGCGCTGAATGGGCGACCGCACCGAGCGCGGCCCAGCGTCGGCTCTACAAGCAGTACGTTGATGCGGGCGCAGACCTTGTTCTGGGCCACCATTCGCATGTGACGCAGGGGCTTGAGGCCTATAGCGGTGCGCTCATTGCCTACTCGCTGGGAAACTTCGTCTTTCCCGGGATGTTCCTGACGGAATTCGGCGAGGAGAGCAAACTGGTCCGGGTGGGCATAGCCGACGGTTCGATCCGCTACCTTGAGCTCGTACCGGTTCGCATCGACCATCAGACGATTTCACTCGACCGCGATCCGCAAGCGCTCGATCGGATCTATAGAGCAACCGAACGGCTACGAACCCCGTAAGAGGATCTCGCTCCGGTGAGGTGGTCGCGGTATACTCAACCCATGATCCCGATGCGTGAGC
>JANQQY010000504.1 GCA_028284845.1 Spirochaetales bacterium | reverse complement strand
TTTTGAAGCCTATAGCCGATGTGTTCCACTCGAGCTGGATCTCAAACCCGGTGTCGTCAATCCACATCCAACGGACGTACTCCCGCGCGGCATCGATTTGGTCCGAATGCCCGTTTATGCTCACGCCCCAGCCTCCAAAGTGACTCCACGGTCTGGAGGCTGGATTGGAATCCAGCGCCGGGATGGGGAATACCCCAAAGTCATCGCCAAGAGCTGCTTCCAGCGCCGGGAACATCCAAAGCCCTCCCCACTGAATCGCGGTGAACCCGTTGATAAGTGCCGTGGGGTCCGACCATGGTTGCGGTGCCGAGAGGAGAACGTAGTCGGACTGCGCGAGAGCGCGCAACAGTTCCAGGCCCTTCACGATCCGGGCCGGATCGTCGTCCCACACAAAATCGGTGCCATCGTCTGAGATACGTCGGTCTGCGGCACCCGAGATGGTCGGAATGGCGCCGGCGAATATCGAACCGCCGTTCTCGTGTGCAAAGATGCCTTTCATCTCGGATGTGGAAACCGCCTCCGCTGCAGCCATGAGTTCTTCCCAGGTTTCGGGAGGCATCGGAATACCTGCGGCGTCAAACACAGACCTCACGTAGTAGAAGACGCCGCCGTCACCGAATGTAGGCACGCCGTAGATCCTGTCGTCAATGACATGTTCCTGCAGTTTGGCAGGCATAAAGATCTCGTCACGATCCGGGGGAAAGAGATCGTCTATTGGCAGCAGTTGTCCATCGCGAACGTTGGTGATCGAGAGGTTCATTCCACTCGTCGTTTCAAACACGTCGGGATCCGGCTGATGGGCGGCGAGAGCAGTGAGGATTTTCTGGTTCCAGTCTCCCGGCACCATGATCCAGTCAAGGTCGATCGTTGGGTGCGCCTGCTCGAACAACGCGGAGAATCGATCGATCGAAGGTTGCGCGCTCTCAAGATTGTATCTGTGGAACCACACGACGAGGGGGGTGCGATTGTCTTCTGGTGATCGACCGCGAGCAAACGCAGGCACGAGCGAGAGGCACAGAAGCGCGAGGACGACCACTACCTCACGACGTTCCGTCACATGCTTCCTCCACTTGCATCATCCCTATTCTACCATGACCGTTGCCCATGGCAGCTTCTGTTTCACTTCGCCTTTGCGTTGCCAAGGAGTCCAGCCTTGGCAGCCCGTCGGACGGCTTCGTAGCGACTGTGGACATCGAGTTTGGCGTAGATTCCGGAGACGTTGTTTCGAACGGTCTGATCGGTGATCTGCAGCAGGCTCGAGATCTGTTTGTTTCCAAGCCCTCGAGCGATGAGTTGGACGATTTCAAGTTCGCGCCGGCTCAGACGGTCGAGCAGGTAGGGGTTCTTGACCGAGTCGTTGTCCGGTAGTCCGTTTTCATGCAGCTTGTGCGCAAACTTTGGTGCGATGATGACGTCGCCGTTGCACACGGCGTCAATCGACCGGCTCAGCTCATGAGGATCGATGCTCTTGAGGAGGTAGCCATCTGCGCCAAAGCGAAGGGCCTCGTCAATCGACTCGTCATCCTCGAACGTCGTGAGCAGGATAATCTTGATCTCCGGAAACTCAATCTTGAGAATCTTGGTGGTCTCAACACCATCGAGCCCCGGCATCCTGACGTCGATCAATACGACCTCCGGCTTCATATCGCGAACGATCTGAAGGGCTTCCCGGCCGTCGTGTGCCGTGGCGAGGACGTGAATGTTGCTGTTGTCGAGTTCAAGGACCAGTCTGAGGCTCTCCGTGAAGAGGATCTGATCATCGACTATCACGACGTTGATCACGTGAAACTCCGATCCTATCGTGTAGCGTACCGGGGCGACGTGGTAGTGACTTTTGTACCGATCTTTGTATGGTTTTGCTAGTACTCGTTTCCCGGGTTCACAAAACCCAGCTCGATCGCCTTCGTGACAGCGGTGTAGCGGTCGTGTGTGTCGAGCTTTGAGTAGATCATCGATACGTGATTCCGGACTGTTTGCTCCGCTATGAAGAGTCGTTCGGAAATCTGTCGATTTCCCAGACCCTCCGCCATCATCTGCAGAACCTCCAGCTCGCGCTTGCTCAGCTGCTCGCCGCTTCCGAGCACTCCTGGCCGGAGTTCCTCACGAGCGCGAGTGTGTCCCGTCTCGCCGATCAGCTTTCTCGCGATCTCGGGGGACATGGTGATCACTCCGCTATGGACTGCGCGAATTGCGTCCGCCAACTCGGCCGGCGGCATGTTCTTGAGAAGGTACCCGGCGGCGCCCCACCGAATTGCCTGGTGCACATAGTTGTCGTCGTCGAAGGTGGTTAGCACCAGGAT
>JANQQY010000495.1 GCA_028284845.1 Spirochaetales bacterium | reverse complement strand
ATTCATCCAAGTAGCGGCACCCACTGGCGGCGACGATTGAAGAACCGTCCTGCATGCCAAATCGGACCGCGATTCCGGGCTCTCCGAGGCCACTGTCATCCCACGCGGAGTCGTCTCCGGAATGGTCGATCCGTAACGCCTGCTCGTAGGTGATCTCAACCACGGATCCGGAATCCTTCGGTCGGAACGACTCGATCGTAGTGTAGCCGTGAAAGGCAGGGCCGACGATTCTGATTTGGTCCGAGAACGCTTCGGACAGCACCGAAGTCACGAGGTCTAGTTTGGGCCGGCAACCGTCCAGTGTGCGTTGGATCGTGCTCTGCAGGTGGGGTGGGGTGGAGACGAGGATCCGATCCTGGCGTTCGAACGCCCAGACTCCAGTGTAAGTTCCTAGCCCGACGTGAGGAACGACGCGTATACCTTCTCCAGAGAGGTCGGACACAGGTACACCGAAGAAACGGGCCCAGAAGCGGGTGATCTCATCTCGTGCATCAGTTGATCCTGGACGTGGCATGTCGAAAACGTTAGCAGGAGTCTACCAGACAACGAAGGGGTTCCGGGAAGTCGAGCACCCGGATGCGACATAGCGCCCATTTGAGCGGCACCGTGCCTCAGCGGATGAAGTGCCCGTAAGGGCCAGACGTAGTCATGGAAATGACGGAACTCATTCATCGAGATGAAGAACTCAGGCGACCGCTCGGAAAGACACGTTATGTGCGCGGTCCGTACCAGCTCTCCGCGCCTGAGGATCAGACATCGTTGATGGACGAATCAGGATCGTAGTACCGGCTCAAGTCTAATCGTCGTGTCTGCCGGCTTCGAGACTAGGTCTAGTCCATATCCACCCGGCGAGTGATAGTGCGCATCCCACCACGACCGGCGTAAGAGAACTGGTCAAGATGCTGAGGAGTAGCCCGAATGTGGCAATGACTTCAGCCAGTCCTGCCCCAACAACCCATACAAAGAGTCCTATCGAGATGGAATTCTCGGTTTCCGATAGACGGAGGGATTGGGCGATCCTTCGTGCCTTGCTATTCTCATTGAACGCTGAGCGACAGACAACAAGTCCGATTGTCAGCAACACAACTCCAACTATCCCGAGTACGACGTAGCGAGCGTCCACCGCAGTCAACGGGGTGAATCCTACGATTCGATCGTTTGTATAGGCGGTTGTCATGTAGGCTGCTTTCGACAACGGCAGTAAGAACCAGATTAGGCGTGCCATCTTCGCGTTTGGCATGTCACGGGAGTGTACGCGGATCACCACCCAGGTGTCCAACAAAACCCGATCTGTCTTGTAGTACGTGCCTCAGCAAGGTACTCATTGCCCGTGTCATATAGTCTGCAGATGGGAGCCGCCGGAATAGTCCTGTCGACATAACGTCCATTTGAACGGCGCCGTGCCCAGCGGATGGAATGCCGTACAGGCCCGACGTAGATATGGAACGGAGGGGATCCATTCAAAGAGATGAAGCAGTCAGGCGATCGCTCGAAAAGATTCGTTATGTCGCCGCGACGTTCGCTCTCACCCAGCGGAGAATGGGCCCGAAGGGTTCTGGATGCGCCTCGGGCCCTCCTAAGGAAGGGACCGTTGGTATCGCGGATGACGGGCGATGAACTCAGCGTCCGCTGCCTCAGCAAACGTGGAAGGTGTCCATTGCTCACGGTCGGGGAGTTCGGAGACGGTCAGGATATCGATTGCGTACCGGTCGAGGTCGACTGGTCCCCGAGCCTTGGTCATGTGAATACCGTCACGACATAGAACTCCATCCGAGAGAAGCAGATCAAACCGCAAGTAGATCCGAGCGCCAGGTGCATAGATCGCAGAGAAGTCCGTGTTGATCCGCCCGTCGCGATGGGAGAGAACCACGACTTCGCCAACGGCGCTGCCCAGTGTAGCGAAGTGCACAAACTCCACGTATTCGGTAGGCTCGCCAAGGTCCTCAAAGCCCACGCGGCGTCCCGTAACTTGACGTTGGTCCAGCATCGACGCCGGTAGAATCCGACCCTCGGCTCTGATTCCGGAAATTCTGTCCGGCGGTGTGGAATGTACCAGAACCTCCGGATCATAGGAGCGTCGCTCGCTCCTTCGAGGGGTTGTAGCGAGCGCTTCCTCAATCACGTTCTCGACGTCGCAATCGTACTCGCTCCAAACCAGAGTGATCCGTTGCATCTCGGTCTCGTAGCGAAGGAAGTCTGCGATGCGGTGCGAGAGATGTGGAGTTTGGCGACCGAACCGGGCGGAGTACAGACCGTTTGGCAATCTTCCATTAAAGTAGTTCGAGTCGTCGGAGCCCAAGAGTATCATGCACGACGGCCTTCGCCGCTGATCGATTGAGGAGAGTCGCGTTGCCTCCGCAGCGTCCCGCGCGCGTGGAGTGGGCCGGTACTCGGCCTGCTCGTGCATGAGCGGGAGGCTACCTTGCGTCCCATGAACCGGCAAGTCCTGCCCTGCGTCTGATCGGCTATTTCAACCCGAGTCGGACTGTCCGGACCTGGAGCGACCATCCGCCGACTCAGTCGGGCTACGTACAGGCGACAGAACGTCTAGGAGTTCCGGTTCCGCTATGCTCCAGCCCAGAGCACATCTGCGGTTTGGGCAGAAGCAGTGTTTTCTGCGGTTCGGCCGCACCGGTCGAAGTATCGCAGTCAGTTTGTCTTTCGGATTCTGTTGGCGTGCCTTTGATCGAGTCTTCAGGAAAGTGCCGAAGGTTGCCTGTGATCAGGTCGTCCGCGTCTCCGGTTGTCGCTACCTCGAAGAACGCCACATCGTCCGGATCCTGGATCTCGACCTGCGATGGGGACGCTGTGATCTACTCGCCCTCCCGGAAAATCAAGTCGAGAAACTAGACCGTGTACTCAGAGTCGAATCGAAACTAAGGACACCTGAGAACGTCTCGGTATTCTATCAGGATCCGCTCATCGAAGAGCAAATGGCCTCTGCCCGGCGGCCCGCTCTGTATCCTCCGCTACCGCCACTCTCGGAGTAGCGCCCGGCACCCGGAGTGGTGCTGCCGCCCTTGCGGCGATCCATTTGTTTGCTCTGCGCTATTGGATTGTCGTGCTGAACGCGAAACTCGGAAGGCAGACCTCGTCGCCACCTGGAACCGCAGTTGAGACATTCGTCCCGTCAATCGTCACCTCAACGAACTGCACGTTCTGCAGCTCGCCCGAGAACGTGTCGCCGGCCGCACCTGTGCTCGTGACCACCAGCGTTCCGCCCTGGGCAAGGAGGGTCTTCGTGCAGTTGGACAAGCTCCCGTCGCAGCCCAGGTCGATTCGAACACAGGTCGTGCACGTGGAGTAGTTCGCTTCCTCGATCTCAATCGAACCAGATGACGGTGCTCCGCCAGCGAACTCGATCTTCAGGGTATCAACCGGATCACCAAGTGAGCTCTGTGCCAGATAAATGAAGCTTCCCAGGATCTCGCCAGCGTCTTCGGCAATCGCAGCGAACGAGGTCTCGGTGCAATCGACTGAGTCATTCCCACCGCCGGTTCCAGCTGGAACCGGGCACCCTGCGAGCACCAGCACAGACACAACAAGGAGGATGATCACGTTTCGCATGGTGCCTGTGATGGTACCACGATGAGTGAAGCCCGTCAGTTCACTCACCGCGCGGACGTCGGCCAATCACGGGTCGGTGTCTATCGGGGTACCTCCCGCGCTCCCAGGGTTGCCGTCGGGGTACTGGAGTGGCTCGAGTGGTACGATGCCGTCGAAGATCTGTACCCGCTCAACCAGGTTCCACGGAGGCTGTCTGAAGCCCCCCAACCTGCAGCGCAACCGGACCCCTCGCCTACCAGCTCGGTCGCGAGTTGCTCGTCTGCGCGATCGGCATCCTGGTCTCCGAGGCGACCTTCACGAATGCCACGCAGCTTTGCGTTGTGACCGGTCTGGGCTGGCTTGGGCCCTACCACCTGCGGGCCTGATCCTGGTAAGCGAGATCGTCAAGGCGCGAGATCTGGACAGCGTCTTCTATCGCTTCTATCACATTGGCCGATATGATGTGCGACATAACACCCTTTTGACCTGCAACGTGAGGTGCGAACTGAGTGCCTGCAAGGGCTAGGCGTGGACATGAAAAGAGGTAACTCGTTCATTGAGATGAAGAATTCAGGCGACCGCTCGAAAGATTCGTTATGTCGCCGCGGCAACTGAACTCCCTTCACTGCGAATGCATGCGAGCGCATCCGGCCGATCCTTTTACTTCGCGGGACGGCCTGTAGCACTATCGCGACTCTTCGTGGCATCCGGCGCGTTCAAGTGCATCACAATCGAGACGGCGATAGCCGACCGTCCTGATGGCTACTGCTCAGATGTAGACCGCTCTCGAAGCAAGTTTGCGAGCTCCGTCTTCCCCTTTTGTCCTGATGCGACGGACATCATCGCAGGATACAGGCGATCCTCAGCATCCTCGATTGAGACACCGTTCAGATCCAAGAACACAAGCGCTGCGGCCAAACCAACACGCTTGTTGCCGTCGACGAACGGGTGGTTTTGGCACAGATGGAATGCATACGCGGCTGCCAATTCGTACAGATCAGAGTGCGGCGCAGAACCCTCGAACGTAGCCCGAGGCACAGCGATCGCCGAGCTGACAAGACCTACGTCGCGGACGCCAAACTCCCCACCGTACCTGGAGATTTGATCAAGCAGGAGGGTAAGCACTTCTGACAAGGTCAGGAACCGAGGCACGAAACGTTACTTCGCAAGGCGCTTGAATGTAGACGAGAAGTTGGAGTTGATCTTCTCAAGCGATGCCACGAACGCTTCCTCGTCTCCCGAACTCGATGGCGAGATCACGATGCTCTTTCCGTCGGTCGAGATCTCGAGTGGCGTATCCATCGTGACGTTGAGAAGATCGAGGATCGGCTTGTCGATGATCAGGGCAGCACTGTTTCCGTGCTGAACGAGTTTCTTGGTCATCGTGCATCGTGTATCTACGATGTGTATACCAATCAATGCGGCAGAACGCCCATTTGAACGGCGCCGTGTACGGCGAATGTGGTGCCCGTGAGGTCCAGACGTAGATATGGAAAAGAGAGACTTCATTCATCGCAAAGAAGAGGTCAGGCGAACGCTCGAAATGATCATGTTGTGTCGTTGTGGCAACTCATTTTGGCGCTGACGAGAATCATGTGACTGATCTGATTCCGGAAGTTTTCGCGCTACGTGACGTGCGATTGTCTGTTCGCTCCACTCCCCTGATTCGCGATAGTCCGCGTGCGTGCGAACTGAGAAACCGGATGCCCGAGCAATCTCTGCGTGATCAATCGGTGGACGGTCGCATTGCTGCTGATTCGATCATCGCGGCCACCGACTCGGTGATCCACTCACCCGACCCCTCGCCGCAGCCGGCAATGCCAGCGTCGGTCTCGATCTAGAGAGACAGCCAGGGCGTTGTTGTCGACGAGATTTGCTCCCCCGTAGACGGGTCGTGCACTGCCTGGCCGGTGGGTACGCAGGTCTGTGATCTTGATGGCAGCAAGGCATACCAATTCGGGAGGAGTGTCAATCGCCGGGGGTCGTAGTCACCGCGTCAAAGGAGTGAGGCGAAGCTCTCCGCCACCGCGATGTTGGCATCCATACCAGGCTCATCTCCGTCGTCGAGACCGATCCACGCGTACACGACAGCCCGCACCATGGCCCAGGTCACGATGCGCTCCCGCTCCATGCACAGCTCCTCGGCGAGGATGTCGACGCGCCGGGCGTAGACCTCGACGCGCGACGGTCCACCGCCGGGGCGGCTGGCTTTGTTGGTGAGGAAGCTGCCCAGCTCGTACCCCGGATCGCCCACAAGCCCCTGCGGGTCGATCGCCAGCCAGGGCTGGCGCCCGGCGCTCAGGATGTTCCAGTGGTGCATGTCGCCGTGCAGGATCACCGGCGTCGGCGGCGACGACCGCAGCTCACCCCACATCGCGTCGGCGCGCTGCACCCACCGCTCCGGGATGGGGCCCGCGCCACCGTCGAAACGGCGTCGCAGGTGCTCGAGCTTGGCTATCTGGTCGGCAACCGTCGGCAACTCGTGCTGTGCCGGAGCCGGCTGCCAGTAGCCGCGCAGGATCCGAGCGGCGATGCGGGTCGCCTCATCGTCGTCCTCCACGGTTGCCAGCGGCAGGCCGGGAACGAGGCGTTCCAGCAGCAGTGTCTGCAGCTCCTCGTCGGCACCGAGCAGCTGCACCGACGTAGATCCCGCCAGTTGCAGGCTACGGAGTTCGCGACGAAAGGTCTCGGGTGACTGCATCACCTTGAGCACTACCTGCTCGTCGTCGCGGCTGGCAGCGGCGATGTAGTTCACCTTCATCCACACGTGCTCGTCGTCCAGCGGTGGCCGGGGCTGCAGCCCCCAACGTGCGCAGCACTGGTGCAGAATGGCGGGCAGGCGGTCCACCCACGCAGCGCCGGCAACACCGTGGATGTGGTCCTGCATCGATGCGGGAATTCGAACGTCCATGATTCTCTAAAGGTCTACCGGTATTGTGTTCCTATTCAAGCGACATAACTCCCTTTTGAGCGGCGCCGTGTACGGCGGATGAAGTGCCCGTAAGGGCCAGACGTTGACATGGTGGAGAGGGAACTCATTCATTGAGATGAAGACTTCAGGCGACCGCTCGAAAAGTTCATGTTATGTCGCCGCGGGTTCGGTCCGGACAAGGCGGCTTAGCTCGTCGTCGCAACAAGCTTTGTGTGCGAATGCTGTCTCAAACTCCCTATACCGAGGACTAAACTCCGCCGAAAGCCACAAGCTCAATTCTGTCGATTTGATTGTTGATCCAGTAGATGTTGAGTTGGCGCAATGAGGGGAATGCTGGGTAGATGTAAATGCTACCGTCGGTCGTTGCAAAGTTTGGTGTGCCAAGTCGCTCGGCTACATCGGATCTCGAGCTTCCGAGATGCAGTGTAGCCTCGTACGGACCAGACTCGTTCCGGATCTCCAGAACAGCCACTCGGAACCGGTTCAGCGGCATCTTCGCTACTGTAATCGATACGTTGCCGTGATCCACTCGGAAAAAGCCGAATGGAGGAAGGCCGTTTGCTCTACGCTCATCATCCTCAGACAAGGTGATACCGAATGGAAGCAGGAGTACCGAAGCATCGGGGGAATGCCGATCTCGATCGAGCTCGCTGATGAACTCGAACTTTGCGTCGTGTAGTGGGTTCTGGAAGAGGGCGTAGACACCCGAACCCGCATCAACTTCCGATAGGTTCCGGACTCGATCTGTATCGGGCCAATACTCAATCTCAGTTTTCGCGATGACACCGTGATCGACGTAGTGAGCGACAGGAGGGAACGGCTCATCAAACACGATCGTGTACTCCAATCCGGTGGAACGAGATTGGGCGTACGACAGCTCGGCTCCAAGAACGACCAGGATTGATGTGAGTACCGTGCAAAGAATCGTGCGGTGACATTTCAGGGCTATTTCGGTTCTACGAGTCATCAGTTGACCCTCCATCGGGTCGGAGTAAAGCGGGGATTGAGACCGCTGCGACATAACTCCCTTTTGAGCGGCGCCGTGCTCAGCGGATCAGGTGCCCGTAAGGGCCAGACGTAGTCATGGAAAAGACGGAAACCATTCATTGAGATGAAGACGTCAGGCGACCGCTCGAAAAGTCATGTTATGTCGCCGCGAGTTCGAAACGACAATGAACGAACCGTATGTGACCGCACCGAGTCGATGGCCACGTTGGTTGCTCGACGGGATAGATTGCACGAGTCAGAGGACAACGTGTAGCTAAGCATCACTCCTTGTTCCGTGTCCGTGGGGGCACGGAGTCGGCAGAGCTCGATGGAGACATCGATCAACTCATAGAAACTTAACGCAACGGGTTAGCACGGTGTTACGTGGAAGTCTGTCGCGAATTGCCTGCAGTCAAGACTTGTCGCGAGTCTGATCGATGATTCATTGTCCCAGGAGGTGCTGTAGAGCGGAGTACGGCCAGACGACCTGATTCCGCCCGCCCAAGTCGAGACCGTTTGCCTTCCGAACCCCAAACGACGGAAGCCGATGAGTGTCTCAACTCCTGCCTCGGCGGCTACATCAGAGGATCGTGCGCTGAAGCAGATAGCAACCGCAGCTTGATCTCTAGGAATGCACACGACTGGCCGAAGCGAGTCGAATTCGGTTGCTACATCCTCGAAGTGTGGGACAAGTAGGAATGGCTCTGCGATCTCGTATGCTTCGTCGATGCCTGTGTGTGGCTGTCTCGACGACGAATGCAGGTCCCGACCAAGTCGAATCGACCGTGTACCCATCCCTTGTAACCATGGATATCACCATGTCCTGGAGTTTCGGATCGTTACTCAGCGGATCTGTGCGCAGATCGTTCACGACGCGTCTCACGGCTCTGCGTAAGTTGCTAGATGCGTCTGCACGGAAGTGGATCTGACTTGCTTCCGCGGTGCGGCCGACAAACACCAGAGGTGTGCCAGCCGAAGGTGTCGGCTCGTTGATTCCTTCGATCTGCCCAACGTGATCGAGATGAAAGAGGGTCTCAATCTGAGCACGCAGTAGGTCCATTGATTTCATCAGGCATTATCGTACCGAATCCGCAGAGTGCGAAACAGGCTGTAGCGATAGCACGCTCAAATGGGCGACATAACTTCCTTTTGAGCGGCGCCGTGCACAGCGAGTACCGTGCCCCTGAGGGCCAGACGTAGGCATAGAAAAGCGGGAACTCATTCATTGAGATGAAGACGTCAGGCGACCGCTCGAAAAGTTCCGTTATGTCGCCGCAAAGTCTGACATGAACGCGAGAAGAATGTGGTCGGATGAGGGTCGAATCAGTCGCTCTCCCGGATCACGGTCTCAGTCAACCACCCGTGCTTGTCCAACGCTTGCCGCAAGACCTCTTCTCTGACGAGTAGCCAATCGGACTGCCGCCAATCCGTGAGTGGTATCGGAACACCGACTGGTTCTGCGCAGCACCATCAGAGGCGGGGGTTCGAAGGGCGATACGTTTCCTGCCGAGCCCGGACCATTGAGTCCACCAGAGATTCACCGGTAGGATGCACCGAATGGTAGCAACATGAACTGGCGACGCATCGCGAGAAGCGCGCAATCTCTTCTTTGGAGAATCACTCAGCCGCTTACCGTTGGGGTTCGTGCTCTGATGACCCGCGATGGTGAGGTTGTGTTGGTGAAGCACACGTATCAGGATCAGTGGTATCTACCAGGCGGAGCGGTCGAGAAGCGAGAGACGTGCGCCGACGCAATCCGGAGAGAGCTTCGTGAGGAGCTTGGGTGCTCCGGCGGGCGGTACGACCTGTTCGGCGTGTACACGAGCTTCTACGAGTACAAGAGCGATCACATCATCATATTCCACGTAACAGATTTCGAGCTGGGTGAGATCCAGATGAGCGAGATCGCCGCCGTAGGGCTATTCAAGGTCGATGACTTGCCGGAGGGCACATCGCCGGGAAGCCGCAGACGCGTCTCAGAACTTCAGAGTGTAGAGGCCCCGGTTTACGGTCGATGGTAGTTCGGTCCTTCTAGTCAGCACTGTGCGACACAACGCCCATTTGAACGGCGTCGTGCACAGCGAATGTGGTGTCCGTAAGAGCCAGACGTAGTCATGGAAAAGAGAGACTTCATTCATCGCAAAGAAGCGGTCAGGCGAACGCTCGAAAAGTACATGTTATGTCGCCGCGCGGTTTGACCTGATCGTCTCCAGGATGGATTTGAACGATTGCAAGAAAAGCTGTCTGCGATTGCCTGTGTTGCCTGCGAGATGGAATCGTGACCCACGGACAATGCATTGCACTTACACTGTCCGATTCGGCGGCTACCGAGCGCACGTGATGATCGCGTGCCCGCACGTCGCCCGGATCGACTCGTTCCTGCACGTCCTATCGATGGTAGATAGCAACTGCTGATATCGCTTTGGATCTGGTTCTTTGAGCTTCATGACTTCGGATTCACTGCCGAATCCAATTCCACGGATCGATCGTTCGTCATGAATCGTGAACCCGACCTGTTCGAGACAGTTGCGCAAGTCGCCGCTCTTGTGGAAAAACCCTTCTTGGAATCCCTGAGCCGCGACATTTCGAAAAGCTCCGGTATCGAGCACTGCATCCATCGCGTCGGCATCAACTTGGTCCGGAGCGTAGAGTGACCGTTCGAAGATGCTCTTCACCCCGACTTCGAACGGCATGTACACGACAAGAAGCAGGCCTCCAACGCTCAGTTTATTGTACACCTGCTGCAGGCAAGTGACGGCTTCCGAACTGTTGAGGTGGTACAGAGGGCCAAACAACAGAACGACTGAGAATGATTGATCCGCGTACTGAGATAGATCGAGCGCGTTCACGACTTCCATGCTGACCAGATTGTCGCGATATCTGAACTCGCGCGATCTCGAGCGTGCCTGATCGATGAGCGTGTGAGAGATATCAGCGAGGTGTACGCGATGACCCTGTTCGGCAAGGTGAAACGCGTAGCGTCCCGGACCGCCGCCAAGATCGAGCACTGTCGCGTTCCGGGGAAGTGTGACCGAGAGGATTGACTTCACGATCTCGAACTCGAGGTGTCCAGCCGGAGTATCGAACCGGCCCCACTCGTCGAACTCGTGGTAATACGATCTGACCCGATCGAAGTCTGTTCCGCGCATACCCACCTCTTCGAGAATCATATCGGCGAGCCGGGGCGGTGAATACTCTGATCACGCAACCTGGAACCCGTTGGTCCTGTCCTCAGTCTTGCGACATAACTCCCTTTTGAGCGGCGCCGTGCCGGGCGGACGAAGTGCCCGTAAGGGCCAGACGTAGACATGGAAATGACGGAGCCTACTCATCGCGATGAAGAGGTCAGGCGACCGCTCGAAAAGTTCATGTTATGTCGCCGCAGGCTTGGCGTTCACCGCAGCCCCAGGAGTGTGTTCGAAATGTGAACCCGCCCCTCGTCTCCATAGGTCAGGTTGCGCTTGCTGATGTCGTAGTACATGATCGTGTCGGTCTGTCGCTTCGCTTCAACTCGGATATCTCCGTTTGGTCCTATTGCGCAAGTCGGCGCCGTCTGGTAGCCCGAGGTACTGTTCGCAGAAACAACGTGGAATGTGTTCTCAACCGCACGGGTAATGAGGTGTGCCTGTAGTGTTGAGTAGCGGCGCGGATCCGCCCGCTGGCCTACGTCCGCGAAGGCGACGATCGCGGCGTCCGCGTGCTCGCGATAAAGCTCTCTGAAGAACTCCGGGAATCGAACTTCGAAGCAGATTCGCACTCCGATCCGGATGCCTTCGACATCCCATACTCCTGATGAGTCGTCTCCTGGTGCGAAGTTATTTTGGTCCCAACCCCACAGTGCTCTCTTGTCGTAGTACCGAGGTTCGTAGCCGGGAGATAACAGCGCCATGGAGTTTCGATGCGCGCCGCCGACGGTGCGAACCATACCGACCAGAAGGTGAGCGTCGCGTCGATTGCATTCAGCGCGAAGTCGATCGATCGCTTGGTTCTGTGCGTCGAAGTCGATCGCTGAGATGGAATCAATTTCGATCGGCGGGTAACCGCAGAGTGCGCACTCAGGCGTAACCAACAGCCGCGCGTCACTGTCACAGGCTCGGGAAAGCGCTCGAAGTATCTGAGCAACATTATGTTCCAAGTCCGAACTGGTTGCAGACTGCATTGCCGCGATGCGCACGTACCGGATACCTCTCTGGCTGCATGCTACGAGGGGTACTGGCATCGGTCAACGAGTCCAATAGAACGCGTCACCGACGTCCCGACAATGTACCGTCATGCGACATAACGGTGCGCTTAACTTGCGCCGTACCCAGCGTTTGCCGTCCCCGTAAGGGCCAGAAGTAGCCTTGGAATACCGGGACTACGCCGGTGGAGATATTAGACATTAGGTGACAAGTTGAAGCGCTTTGTTATGTCGCGCTCACACCAACGTCGCCATGCTCTTGAAAGCGCCCAAAACAGCAGGGTCGAAGGAACTAAACTCCCAGCGTGGCTTCAAGAGTCCGTTGTCGTCGTCCCAGCTTA
>JANQQY010000493.1 GCA_028284845.1 Spirochaetales bacterium | reverse complement strand
TTCGGTCCATTCGCCGCCGCCGTTGTTCTCCCAGTAGGCGAGCCACTGGTTCCAGCCTTCATCGATGTCAAGCTCACCAACGATCATCTGCACGAACAGCTCATTTCGAGTGCTGCGAAGGTCGCCGGCAAAGGTTGCCTGGGCGGGAGTTGGGAAGCTCTGGAACGCATCCAGGATGAATCCCTCGTTTTCAAGCATGAACCAGGCCAGTTCGTTCGAACCACCGGGACCGAAGGTGCGGTAGTTGCCGTAACCGGAGTCGTTGCCCTGAGTTCCGCCGCGTCCTTCAAGGTAGATGGTCGCGCCGGTGTAGTATCCAAGTGCCTCGGGGCCAAGCGACGAAGGATCCCCGGTCTGCAGGGCTTCCGTTACTTGGTTCGCGAGGATCGGGTTCTTATCCACATCATGCGAGGCGAAGAAGTCGGCCCAGTAGAAGAAGGTTGAGATGCTCGTGTCGTCCGAGAGACGGAGCGTGTGGAAGTCGCCGTCAGCGGTCTCTTCGTTCGTGGTCTTCATGTAGTGAAGGTTGTAGATCTTCACGAGTGCCTCAGGGTTCGCGAAGTCGCTATTGACGACGTTGATGTCGGTAACCTGCGCAGTGATAGGAACGTTGTAGGGGTTTCCGGAAACGTCGTTCGGGAAGGTGTGCTGCCACTCCATGCCCGGGTTGTTGTTCACCGACTGAGTCACGCCACCCCAGTTATGCCACCACTGCTGAGTAAACGCTGCCCCTACCTTCTCCTGGGCGATCTCGTCCGGAGCTTCAGTCCACGCACCGAGTACCGGCCACTCTGGGCTCATCACGCCGTCGGCATGCAGTTGTGCGAGCACCTCAAGAGCTTCCTTTGTTTCAGGCATCACCGATCCGTACACGAGTTGACCGCCGTCCTCTACCCAGATCAGGGGGTACGACTGATACATCGCGAAGAACGGTTCAAGCGGCATTCCTGCGCCCATAAAACCGGCCGCGCCACCGCCGGCGGATGCGCCGAGCCCGTAGGTGTCGTCTTGACCATTTCCGTCAGGATCGTTCTCGCTTAGCGCATAGAGGAACTCAATGATCTCATCCACGTCCTGCGGGAGTTCTGAGTATCCAACCGCTTCCATCCAGTCGCCGCGCGCTGCGAACATCTTCACATTCATGACCTGCGGTCCGCGACCCCAACCAAAGAGTTCGCCGTTGATCGTAAGCATGTCGCGGGTAACGCCCGTGCCAAAATCGAGATACCGGTTGACCGCGCCAACGTCGTACTCGTCGATGATGCTGGTCATTTCGGTGAGCCGACCAACTCGCGCGAGGTTCACGTACTGCTCAAGATTGAGCTTGTTCATGATGTCGGGAAGGTCACCTGCCGCAAGGCTGGTGTTGATCTTCGCGTTCATCTCGCTGCTCGGTGATGTCCAGACGTACTCGAAGTTGATGCCGAGCTCATCTGCGATCGCACGAGTCCAGATGTTGTCGGTGAGACTCTGACCGTCCGGGTAGGTACGGTTGTCCTCACGACGCCATGTTGTGATAGTCAACGGCGGATCGTACGGCTCCAGCGGTCCGGTCGAAATACTCGCCGGTCCCTCTGCCTCGCCCTCGCCACCGGCAAATGCAAGAGTGGCGACCACGAGGATAAGCAGAATGGGTAGAAATCTCTTCACGGCTAAACCTCCTCGGTGAAGAATCGTAGAGTAAGTCTACGGTTGCGCGCTGAAAACTGTCAAGAAAAATGTCATGAACTCCGCAAATCTACCGGAAAACTTGCAGGATTTACAGAACGGCAATATCATTGACGCAATGGCCGCTGATCAAGAGACGAAGCGTCGGAACATTCTCTGGATTTGCACCGACTCTCAACGCTGGGACACACTGGGGTGTTACGGCAATCCCTTCGTCGCCTCGCCAAACATCGACCGACTTGCCGCGCGTGGTATGCGGTTCTCCCATTGCTACGCCCAGAATCCCCTCTGTACGCCCAGCCGGGGAAGTTTCATGACCGGCAGGTACCCTGTGACGACCGGGCTACGGCAGAACGGACAGGACATTCCGGAGAGCGAACGCCTGGTTACTACCCGCCTCGCGGAAGAGGGATACCTCTGCGGTCTGAGCGGGAAGCTTCATCTGAGTGCGTGTGATCGACGGATCGAGCAGTTCGGACGGAATCCGTCCCGGTGGCCTGCACCCAATCAGAAGCGCGGGAATCAGATCTTCCAGGGATCGGAGCGCAGAATAAACGACGGATATACAGACACGGCGTTCTACTGGGATCACGCACCGTCCGGCAAACTCCCCGCGAGCGCGTACACCCAATGGCTTGCGGAGCGCGGTCAAGATGTCGAACTCACACCGTTCCGCGGCTCGAACTACGTCTTTGAGGGGCAGTCAAGTGACTACCATCAGGCTACGTTCTGCGTCGAGAAAGCGATCGACTTTCTGCATGCACACAGCGAGCAGGAGTATCCCTGGCTCTTCTCGGTTAACATCTTTGATCCCCACTTCACCATCGATCCCCCGGTTGATTACCTGGAACGTTACCTGAACACGATCGACTCCATACCACTACCGGACTCCACAGAAGGCGAGTTGGACAGTAAGCCTCCGTTTCAGGCGCAGTTCTCGCGGAGCGGTCGATTTAACTGGAGCGAGATGACGGCCGAGGACCACCGACTCTGTCGCGCCGGCTACTGGGCGATGTGCGATCACATTGATACTCAGGTGGGGCGCCTCATTGACGCACTCGACCAGAGCGGGGAGCGTGAGAACACGCTCGTCATTTTCACGAGTGATCACGGGGAAATGCTGGGAGATCATCAGCTCTACGTGAAGGGTCCCTTCCTCTACGACTCCGCGATCCGCGTTCCCCTGATCGTCTCGTTGCCTGGATCGATTTCGGAAGGAGTAACGAGCGACACGATGGTCGAACTCGCGGACCTTGCGCCAACACTACTCGACGCTGCGGGGATCTCTCGCGAACCGGGGATGCAAGCAAAAAGCCTCTGGTCTGTGCTCACTGGAGTCGCGACTGAGCATCGGGAGAGTGTCTACTGCGAGTATTACAACTCGAATCCAAACTCACCGCAGCAGTTTTGCACCATGGTGCGAACGCACGCGCATAAGCTCGTTACCTTTCACGGTCAGGAACTCGGGGAGTTGTACGACATGAGCGCGGATCCGAGCGAACTCACAAATCTTTGGAACGAAGAGACGATGGTCGCCACAAAGGCCGATCTTCTGAAGCTGATGACGGACAGGATGGCCCTGACCGTTGATCCTCTTCCGGAGCGGGTTGGCATCTACTGAGGGTTGGGCGAGAAGGACGATAGGACATGGCGAAAAAACAAAGCATGAAGGAAATCGCGGAGGCGGCGGGTGTCTCCATTGCGACCGTCTCTCGTGTCATCAACCGGAAGCCGGATGTCAAAGAAGACACTCGCGCGCGGGTCATCGAGGAACTCGATCGGTCGGCTTACAGAGTGCGGAGCGGAGCTTCGCCGACGGCCCTGAAACTCATCGGGTTTGTAAACGATTTCCGCAAGTATCCGGGATCGCAGGACTACGTGGCGCGGCTGCTCCAGGGCGCTCAGACACGAACGTCGAATCACGCCTATCACCTTGTGATGATCGATTCAGACGCTGTTCAGAAGGAAATTCGGTGGCCGGGGCGCTACGAGGTCTTTCAGCAGCTCTCCGGACTGATCTGGTCGATGCCGGTCTTTGACGACAAGCTCCAAGAGTTCCTCGAGGCCCGCGGGATTCCCTACGTCGTTATCAACAATCTCCGTCATGGTGTGCAGGCGCCGCTCGTTGAGAGCGACAACTTCACCGCGGCACGGCAGGCGGTCGAGTATCTCATTGGGTTAGGGCATCGGAAGATCGGCTTTATGGGCGGCGCTTTTGAGATTGCCAATATGGAGGACAGGTACAAAGGCTTTCGTCTTCACATGAAGGAGTTTGGCCTGGAGGTCGATCCTGACTGGGTCATCGATGATCTCGCGCAAGTTGGGCGACAGAGCGCCATTGAAGGATGCTACCGGCTTATTGGTCGGAAGAACCTTCCAACGGCGCTCATCAGTGTGAGCCAATCGGTAACGGAGGGGATCTACCAAGTTTTCCAGAGCCGAGGCATTCGTGTCCCGGACGATATCTCCCTTGTTTCGTTTGATGACACGCCGGTCTCAGAAGTGCTGACCCCGCCGGTGACCACGTTCAGACAGCATCTTGATAGGATGGCGGAGGACGCCGTCGATCTTCTGATGGATCTGATTCATTCGCCGGAGACCATAAAGGAGCGCCCGCACCTCGTTGAACCAATGACGCTCATCGTTCGCGACTCAGCTCGAGAGCTTGCGGCTCGTGACGAGTAGCCGACACTCTTGCGGGCGCGGCGTATGAAGGCTAAGCGAGTTACGGTTCCTCTTGTAGAGCCGATCGTGAATCGGAACATCGGCAGGCAGTACTCCATTCAGGGCGCGGCCTGGATCTGGCACCCGGAGGCACGCCACACAGCCCCGGTCGTCGTTCGATTCGAGAAGTCGATCACGCTCGTTCAAGAAGAGACCATCCGCGTTCACCTCAGCGCGGACCAGCGGTTTGAGCTCTTTGTGGACGGTGAGCGCACGGGGATGGGACCCGATCGGTGCGACCTCCTCCACTGGAGCTTCCACACCTATGATCTTGCGTTGGAAGCGGGGGATCACTCCATTGAAGTGCTTGCGTGGTACCTGGACGAGGAGATGCGACCGCAGGCCCAGGTCACTCTGCAGCCGGGCTTCATTTTTCACGCCGACGGTTGGGAGTCCGATCTCTCCACCGGACGCGCCGCCTGGCGAGCATCAATCGTCGGCGGTATCAGCTACGAGGACGCACGGCAACTTGCCATGCCCGGCCTCCTCTGCGTCGGCCCATCCTTTACCATTGACGCGCGCGAAGAACCGGCGGTTCCGGATTGGGTAGAGTCCGTGATCGTCCATCCGCCAATCCACGTGCCACAGCTCTGGGGTGTCTCTGACACCGGCTGGTCGCTCCTCCCCTCGCAGATCCCCGAGCAGACATTTCAACGCTTCTCCGGCGGCACCGTTCGCGCGGTCCGTTCCGGCGAGCCGTTCGACTCGACTCGCCCGTTTGATGTTTCCGACGAAAGTGCAGAGGCGAAGGCCGTGTGGCAGGCTGTGCTTGACGGCACCGGCTCGGTGACGGTCCCTGCCGGGGATCAGATCGAGGTCATCGTCGACCTTGACGACTATCTCTGTGCCTACGCCATGCCCACCTTGTCCGGCGGGGGAGGTGGCGAACTGCGCGTAGAGTGGGCGGAGACGCTCTACGATCGGCTTGAGACGCCGGTCGACAAGGGTGATCGGGCGGTCGTTAGCGGGAAGCGGTTCCTCGGTTTTCACGACGCCTTTATTCACGCCGGTGGAGCGGCGCGTGCCTACCGATCGCTCTGGTGGCGATGCGGACGCTACCTCCGGCTCTGGGCGGTGGCTAATGCGGATGACCTTGTCATTGAGTCGTTGCCACTCTACGAATCGCGGTATCCGCTCCAGGACGACGGGCAGTTTGAATCAGACGATCCCGCATTTGAACGGATTCGGCAGGTGGGTAGCCGAGGGGTTCAATCGTCGCTCCACGAGACCTATACAGACAGCCCCTACTACGAGCAGATGATGTACGTTGGCGACACGCGTCTCGAAGTGCTCGTGACCTACCTGATGACGGCGGAGACTACTCCTGCCGCCATGGCGATTGAGTGGTTCAACCGGTCCAGGTACCGAGACGGCTTTGTTGCAGAGCGCTACCCAACTGGTCGTTATCAGCACTGTCTTCCCTTTTCGATGATCTGGATCATGATGGTGCGTGACTTCGCACTCTATCGAGACGAGCCGACCTCTCTTCGGCGCTGGATCACCGGAGTCCGTCAGTCTCTTGAGGCGTTCCGGGAGCTCCTTACCTCTGATTCACTCCTTTCGGCGATTCCCGGTTGGCCCTGGTTCGACTGGCCAAACGAGTGGTCTCAAGGTGTACCCCCAGGAGGCAGGGATTCCGCGAGCGCGCCTATTAATCTGCTCTTTGCGAACGCCTTGCTCGCCGCAGCGGACCTTGAGGAATGGGCGGGCGAGCACTCGCTCGCCGAGCGTAATCGCGCGCTGGCCGCTGCCGTGACGAAGGCCGTACTCGACCTCTTCTGGGACGAAACGCATGGCCTCATTGCAGACGATCGCGCGCACTCAGCCTACAGTGAGCACTCGCAGGCCCTCGCTATCCTCACCGGGCTCGTCGACCCGGTGCGGTCGGCAAAGATCCTGCATGCGCTTGAGGTCAGCGTGCTGCGTGCCGATGCGCAGGAACGTGGCGGCCGTGCCCCGGACTCCTCGCTGCCGCACATTGTGCGAACCACTGTCTACTTCTGTTTCTATATGCACGAGGTCTTCTGCAAGCTCGGCCGGCACGATCTCTATGAGATCGAACTGCGACGGTGGCGGAAACTCATCGATCTTGATCTCAAGACTCCGGTCGAAGACGATTGCCGACCGGGGTCGAGGAGTGATTGCCACGCATGGGGCGCGCACCCGGTTCGTTTCTTTCATAGCTGGTACGCCGGTATAGCGCCCGCTTCCCCCGGATTCAAGACAGTACGAGTCGCGCCCGATCCGGGCTCCTTGCGAAGAATCGCGTGCGTGACGCCGCATCCGCAGGGAGCGATCAGGGTCGATCTCTCGTTCGACGGCGGTTCGGTGAGCGGAACCGTCCGGATGCCGCCGGATATTCCCGGTATCTTCGAGTGGAACGGCCACGCGATCGAACTGATCCCAGGCGAGCCAACGCAGGTTCGTCTCGGCTGACGGATTCAGATCTGCCGGACGGAGCGAACCCTCCAAGGTCACTGCGTACGACGAAGGAGAGAGATCATGGACAGCCCGCTGCTTCCTGGAACGAACATACCGGCACGATCGGTAATTCTTGGCACCGCTGATATCTGCACGCTTGAGGCCTCTGAGGTCGATCGCTTGTTGGGCGTGTTTGTCGACGGTGGCGGTGTGATGCTCGATACCGCGCATGTCTATTCGGTCTGGATGCCGGGAGGAGACGGATGTAGCGAGCGCGCGGTGGCGACCGCTCTTCGTCGAATGAACTCGCACCGCCTCGCCGTTGCCACAAAGGGCGGGCATCCGGCACTCGAGGGCTACCGGTCGGCACCCAACTGGATCGCGCCCCATCGGGTTCGCGCCGATATCGAGGACAGTCTTGGCCGGCTGCAGGTCGAACGCATTGATCTCTACTACCTTCATCGCGACGATCTTCGGGTGCCCGTGGCGGATGTCGTGGGGATGATGGACGGGTTCCTGAAAGAAGGCCTGATTGGGGCCTATGGGTTTAGCAACTGGACGCCAGCCCGCGCCGGCGAAGCGCTTGAATGCGCTGAGGCCCAAGGCATGGCGCCGCCGGTGATCATGCAGTCCCGCTTCAGCCTCGCCGCCGAGACCCCGGCGGATCCACTTCCGAATGGCGACCAGCTGTGCGTCGTTGGGGACGAGGATCGTGCCTTCCATGCTCGAACGGGACTCCCGCTCGCAGCCTATGCCGCGGCGGCCGGCGGCTTCTTCGAAGGCCACGGCGAACCTCGCGGTCGCATTCAGATTGGCATATCGACTCCGCGGCGAGAGCGGGCACAGCGTCTTGCCGCGGAGAAGGGTGTGACGCCGTCAGCGATCGCCCTTGCGTGGCTCATGGGACAACCCTACCCGTGCTCGCCTATCACCGGGACGCGAAGCCCGGATCATTTGTCGAGCAACCTCGCGGCGGCGCAGGTGCATTTGACTCCTGAGGAGTGTGAGTGGCTTGAGATAGGGGAGTGAGGTGGCGTTCGGGGATAGGTAGACACCAGCATTGACACGGGCACTCCGTATGGAAGCGCATCCCGACGACGGATCAGGTGCGAGTGTCCGTCCAATGACAACGCGGCGTGCGCCACGGGCCCATTCGCCGATCCATGCCAGTTTGAGACCGCTTCGCTCTAGGACATGATTTACGGTCAGGAAAAGGAGCCGGTGGGTGAGGCCTCACTTCTTGTCAACGGAGAGCCCGGGCCCACAAGCGATAGAGAAGGGCGATTTGTGTTCCCGGACCTCAAGCGTGGCGATCACGTTGTCACCGTCTCCAAGAGCGGTTGTGAGCCGACAGAGGTGAGGTTCCAGTTTCTCAATCAGACGCAGGTTCTCTACCTTCCAATACGATCGGTCGACGACATTGATCTGGCCGCGGAACTTGAGCTGCGTGAGTCGCGGTTTGCTCAAGCTGAGGAGATCTTGATTGCATTCGTTGAGGATGGCACATCTGAGCCTGAAGTTTGTCTTGCACTTGCGGACCTGTATGAGTATGGGCTTGGTGATGCCGAGCGCGCAGCCGCACAGCTCCGAATTGTGCTTCGTCAAAGACCAGCCGATGAGCTCCACAAACGGCTCTACCCGTTGTAGTACCCAACGGGATCGTCGGTAAACAGAGTCACGCTCACACGGGACTAACTGTCAGAGAGCGGAACTGAGCGGATGTCCAGTGAGCGTGTGGTCGCGAACGACCAATAGAGTCGGCCGTTCCAGACTACGGACCATGCGGCCTCGTTCGGAATCGTTGCGTTGAGTTCGGCGAGGCCATCTTCCAGCGAACCGGCCAAGAGCCTCCCGGTCGTTCTGTTCACGTAGATTGGCGGTTGGGACCGAACGTGCTCCAGCAGCTCCAGCGCGTCCTCGTCCGTCTCCACCGACCAGGCGTGGGTCTCTTCTATTCCAAGGATCATCGCTCGATTTCCTGATCCTGAGTCGTCTACCAATGTCCCCAGAAGATCACCTCCCTCCATGGCGTAGACCAGAGAAGTCGTTCCGCGCGTCGTGGGGACAACGACAAAGACGTACTCGTCTCCGTAGACGATCGCCCGGGGAACCGAACCTAACGGCAGCGAAGATCTCCACATCAACTCGCCCCCCAAAGTAAGCATCAGAATCGCATCGAAGGTGACGATGACAAAGCCTTGAGACGTTGCGCGGAATGAGATGACTCGTCTGCTAACCCATTGCGTTGAGACCGAGCCGGTCGCCTCACCGGTGGACGCGACAACAAGAATGCGCGCGTTTTCAGGGTCCGGGATGTAGAGGTCGCCTCCAAAGACATCAAAGAGCCGAGGTGCCCAGTGTTCGCCGCTTGAGGCTCGGAACGTACCTAGCTGACTGCTCAGCGACCCGTACTCCACGGACCACTCCGCAGAGGGTACCTGCGAAGCCAACGTGATAAGCACGCCCATCATCAGCCACGCCCGTTTTGACATACGGCTTGATACATCGTGACGAATGTCCAGTTCAAGTCAGTTTTTCGAATTTATTGCGATTTCTATCACATTAACTCTTGTCCGTTCTCATAATCGACGCTACGATGCTCCATCGGCTCCAACCGGTGTCTTGCCGGCCGGCCGACGATTCTGGAGAGGTGGGACTCATGCAAGTATCTCGGTTTCGGGTGATCGCAACTCTGACGATTGCGTTTTGGGTGTTACCGGACGCCAACGCTCTGCGCGTCATTGATGAACCCTCGCTATTCGGGCCTGGCGAGCCGACGAGCATCAGCACGACGTGGACGCCCAGCTTG
>JANQQY010000470.1 GCA_028284845.1 Spirochaetales bacterium | reverse complement strand
CGAGTGCCGGTAGTGTGAAGAGGGCAATAGACAGCCTATGCCGAATCGAATGTCTCAAATGAATCCCTGCTATGGAGATGAACCGCCACCGTGTTCTCGAAGACGGATGTAGTGTGATTCTTGCGGCCTTTGCTGAAGCTTGTGATGACAAGTGCCTCGAGCTTCTGCCGAAGAACTCCAATGGATCGGCTCGGATGACTATCGAGTTGCCGAACGAGTCTGCGTGCTCGGAAGAAGACTCCGCAGAGCTGATGCGTATTGGTACGCGAACCCGGACTCATCCCTCGTCTCCGGAAACGAACGCAAGAACGACGAATGCGACAACGCCGGCCCGTCGTTCTTGTTTGTCCTGACCGAGGCCCGCACTAAAGAGGCCTCGGTCTGCGATTGCATCGCGCTACTGATTCTCTTCAACGGATTGTTGTAGGATTTCTACATACTCTTCAGCTGAGATCTGGCCGGTAAGAAGTTTGCCAATGCTGACATCATGTTCTGCTCGAACGGCCTCATTGTAGAGCTGCAACATGTTGGGCAACGCGACAACGTCATTACTTTCGAACATCGCCGCGTACGCCGCCGTCGCTTCGCTCATGCCGGTGATCTCGACACCGTTGTCGTAGGCGACCGGCATACCCTGCGCGATGGTCCAGTAATCGGCATCCTGAGTTACCATCCACTGAGCGAGCGCGACCGCGTCGTCCTTGTATTCGCTGTTGGCTGAAACCATGAAGCCATTAAATGGCGAGCCCCATCCTGTCAGAATCTCTGACGTGGAAGACATGCTTGCAAGATCGAGGAAACCTACGTCGTCTGCCACATCCGCGATTGCGGCCTGGATCCAGAGAGGATGATACAGCATTGCCGCCCTGCCACTGGTGAACAGCTCAACGTGGGACTGGTGATCAATCACCGCAACATCCCTTGAGAAGGCGTTTCGTTCTACCAGACTCTCAAGTCTTCTGGCGGCTTCCAACGCAGGGGCATCCGTGAAACGGCCATCCCCTTCGATGACGTCAATCATGAAGTCGGGGTCTCCATACGAGATGAGATCCTGAAACATGAAGTTGGCCAGGGGCCACGCCTGATTGGATATAGGAACGATACCCAGTTCGTTTAGCTGGTCGCATACAGCTAACAGTTCATCAAAACTGGTCGGAACAGCGATTCCATTGTTCTCGAATATGCTCTCTCGGTACCAGAGGACCGATGAGAAATACGCGTCCTGTCCGGGACTGATCGAGTAGTACTCACCTCTGAAAGGGATCAGACCGTTCTTATTCTTGAACATGTCATAGAAACCGTCGTTCATGATGTAGTCGGTCAGTGCAAGGGCGTTGCCGGATTCAACGACAAAATCCATTCCCCAAAAGACGTCTGGAAGATCTCCACCTGCGTTGTAGATCTTCAGTTTCTGCACATAGGCGTTGCCCGGAAGCTCAAACTCGACATCAAAATCAGGGAACTGCTCTCCAACGTTCGGCGCGTAGTAATCCTGATGAAGCGTCAATCTATTTGAATCCTCAGACAGCAAAAAGACCTTGAGCTGAGGTCTCTCTCCACTCCCAGCACCGCCTTCTTGATCTCCACCCGCAAACGCCACAACAGCGAGTACAAGCGAAATCACGACACCCAAAGCAATCGTGCGCATCTTCATACGACACCTCCTCGAAATCCCCTCTCTGGAGAGGATCACGTGATGGTATGTCCGCTTGTTGTGGTTGCAAATGGACTATCTTCAGGACAAATGGACATTTGTTGGGTCGATCCGCTGCCTGTCGATGCTGTGGAACGAGACACTCATCGCGCACCAAGCTCAAGCGCGGGACTATCGTGGAGAGACGGCCTGTGCTCCAACTCAGCACCGGCACAAGGTTTCTCTCCCATTGGTGTGCCGCACGACCATTCCAGTTCCGCTCGCCGGACCGATGCTAAGGATTGCCAAGAGTGGAAATGAAGAAACGCGGAGCGTTTCTTCGGAAGAAGAGCCTCGCTCTTCTTCATAAACTCGGTCCGCGATTCTGCAACCATCGTCCACCCTCTCGTTTGCCGGAGATGAGACTCGAACTCACACTCGGTTACCCGAAGGGGATTTTAAGTCCCCTGCGTCTACCAATTCCGCCACTCCGGCTCGCCGGATCGCATTCTTGTGCGATCACGGTGGGACGTGATTCGGTTGGGCGCGCCGACGGGAGATGCGCGGGTCAAAAACCACACCAACGAGTCACGATCCTTCGCTACTATACCAGTATGTCGATGGGCGACGAACAGGAGCTGTTCACAATTGCACTCCGCATCGCGATTCAGGCGCATCAGGGCCAGAGTGATCGCGCCGGGCAGCCGTACATCACGCATCCAATGAGAATGGCGGCGCGCACGCCCAACCCGGACGAGCGTATCGTCGCGATCCTTCACGACGCGGTGGAGGATGGGTTCGACAACGACGTCAGTTTCGCGACGCTACGTGAGGCTGGGTTCTCGGACACAATACTCGACGCCGTCGATCGGCTTACCCGCCGCAGACGCGAGACCTTCCCCAATCTCGATTCAGACGAGCCGTACGAGAAGTTTGTCGAACGATGCGCAGGGCACCCGCTCTCGAAGGCGGTCAAACTACTCGACCTTCAGGACAATATGGACATCACGCGGCTACCGGAGGTCACAGAGGGCGATCTTGTCCGCCTCAACCGGTATCTCAGAGCGTGGCATCGACTGGGCGGCGACGCGTAGGTCGGCCCCGGTAGGATGCGCCCCTCACCGATACGCTGCCTCGCGCAATCCCTTGAGGTATCCGATCGCGAAAAGGCGTCCGTACATCGAGTACCCCGCCTGTGAGTTGTCGTCGCCAACGACCGTAGGAACGTGATCGGGTCGGCAGACGCCTTCGAATCCGATCTCCCGGTAGGCTTCCATGCAGGCGAGCATGTCGGTTGGCCCCTCATCGTGGAACACCTCTACGTACTTCTCCACGCTGCCGGCCACGTCTCTGAAATGAACAAAGAAAACCTTTCCGGTCGATCCCAGGCGCCGAATCGCCGCCGGCAGATCGTCGGTCATGAGCCGAAAGTTCCCCTGACAGAGCGCGATTCCGTTCATGGGGCTTGGATAGAGTTCGAGGAGGCGTTCGAAGTTTGAAATACTGCGCATGATTCGTCCCAGCCCTCGGATGGGCGAGAGCGGAGGATCATCCGGATGCATTGCCAGCTTGACGCCCGCCTCTTCGGCAACAGGCAACACGGCCCGCAGGAAGTACTCGAGTGAATCCCAGAGCGTCGCCTCTGAGACCTCACCGTACTCAGTAAGCGGTCCGGCACTCATGATCGAATGGTCGTACGCCGTTGCGAGTGCGCCTCCCCGTGCCGGCGCGGTCGTTGAGGTTCGAAGCCAGTTGAACACCGGCATCCACTCGTAGCACCAGACCGGGATCTCCAGTCGCCCAAGGTTCTTGATGAGCTCAATGGCGGTCTCAATCTCCTCGTCGCGACCGGGGAGCCCGAGCTTAGCCTTCGTGAGCGTAGGTCTGCTCTCGAGAACGGAGAGCTCAAATCCAAAATCGTTGTACGCGCTCTTTGCGCGCGCGAGCGCATCAAAACTCCACGGGGCGTTTCCCCGACTCGCTTTTGGCATCGCTCCAACGGCGTGAGTTACCCCCGCTTGCTTCACAAGCGTCCAAAGGGGCGAGGGGTTGGGAGGAAGCATCTCTGCGATCTCAAGCATTGGCCGAGTATGCCATTCGTCTTGCTGACGGTACAATGCGGGATGCAGGTATCCGTCACATCCGTGACCACGAATGCAGCTCTTCGACAGTTCATTTCCCTGCCGACCGACCTCTACTCGAACACACCCGAGTGGGTTCCAACCTTCCGAGCCGACTATCGGGCGTTCTACAGACGGAGGCATCCATTTTTCGCGCATGCGGAGGCCGAATTCCTCTTGGCGCAAGACGAGGCGGGCACGAGCGTAGGCCGTGTCATGATGATCAGGAACGATCGGTATAACGCCGAGCACGGAACCGCAGCCGCCCACTTCTACTTTCTGGAGATGGCTGACGACCCCGCTGTCGCGCACACGCTTTTTAGCGCGATGGAGCGCTGGGCTCAGAGACGAGGGTTGGATAGTTTGATCGGGCCGGTCTTCTCCGGTGCGACATTCGGCGGAGGAGTGCTCATCGAAGGGTTTGATCGCTCGGCGGCGATGACGATGATGCCGTACAACCACCCCTACTACGGTCCGGCCTACGAGGCGCACGGGTTCAAAAAGCGGTTTGATCTCCTCTCGCTCAAAGCAGATCCGCAGAGTTTCCGACTTCCGGAGAAGGTCGAGAAGCTTGCCGAGTTCGTTCGAAGCCGCGGCCGATTCGAGGTGCTACACTTCAGGAACAAGCGCCAGATCAAGCGAATCGCCCCCGCGATCGCCGCGCTCTACAACCCAACCCTTGCCGATCACCCTGAGAACTACCCGCTCACCAAGCAGGAACTCGATCAGGTCACGAAGGACCTGCTCCAGATCGCACAGCCCGACCTTGAGAAGATCATCACCTACGACGGCGACGTTGTGGGCTTTCTGTTTGGATTTCCCGACATAACGGGCGCTCTCAAGCGCGCGGGCGGACGCATCGGTCCGCGAGCGATCGTCGATCTCATCCTGAGTTCCAAGCGAACGACAAAACTCATCCTCAACGGCATGGGTATCTTAGAGAAGTACCAGCGTCTTGGCGGGAACGCGCTGATCTACTCTGAACTGGCACGCACAATTCAGGGTACCAGAAGGTTCGCGTTCACCGAGGCAGAAATGGTGCAGATCAACGAATCCACCGATCTTATGCTTGCAGACATGTTCCGCCTAGGGGCGACGATCCGTAAGCGTCATCGGGTCTTCGAAAAGCAAATCACAAGGAGAGCATTATGAAGCGTACGATGGGCCGATCAGGCATGGAGGCAAGCGCCATTGGCATGGGGTGCTGGGCCATTGGCGGAGTCGCGTTCAGAGGCGAGGTGCCGATCGGTTGGGGAGAGGTCGACGACACCGAGTCATCCGAAGCTATCCGGGCGGCGCTCGACCTGGGGGTCACCCTCTTTGACACTGCGGATGTCTATGGTGCCGGACACAGCGAACGAGTCCTGGGCGGCGCCCTTGGGAGTGACCGAAGCCGAGTCATTATCGCAACAAAATTCTCGAATCAGTTTGATGAGGCAACAAAGCAGGTCGAAGGGTCGAGCGCTGAGGCCGACTACATCCGCAGAGCGTGTGAGGCCTCGCTTCACAGGCTTGGCACCGACTACATCGATCTCTACCAGTTTCACGCCGGCGGCTATCCCATTGAGTCCGCGGACGAGGTGGTGGCAACGCTCGAATCGCTGGTGGACGCTGGAAAGATCAGAGCCTACGGATGGAGCACCGATGATCCGGCCCGAGCCCGTGCCTTTGCCGCAGGTCCCCATTGCAGCGCTGTGCAGTTCCAACTCAACGTGCTCAACGACAACGCAGGCATGATCGCTACCTGCGAGGAACTCTCGCTTGCCGGGCTCAACCGTGGTCCTCTGGCGATGGGCCTGCTCTCCGGCAAGTACACTCGAGAATCTGTGCTCCCTGAGAACGACGTGCGCGGACCAAAGGCGCCCGGATGGATGAAGTACTTCACAGACGGTCGACCGAGTGCCGAGTTTATGCAGCGCCTTGATTCAGTCCGGGAGATCCTCACAGCCGATGGACGATCCCTCGCACAGGGTGCGCTTGGATGGCTGCTCGGGCGAAGCGAGACTACCTTCCCCATCCCGGGATTCCGAACGGTAGCCCAGGTGACCGAGAACGCGGGAGTCCTTCAGCACGGACCGCTCAGCCCTGCGCAGATGGGCCAGATCGCCGAGTTGCTTCAGTAGAGGGTCAGATAGGAATATCCGGTTGATTGAGCCTCCTTTGCATGACGCGGGGCTCCTCGACTCCTATGACCATGATAAGGAGGCCGGCGGCTCCCGAGAGGGCTGAGAGGGCGAACAGACCGTTGAACCCGAGCCATTGGACAACAAGCCCGCTTACAATGCTCACGGGTCCAATGAGCCCCACATAAAAGCCGGTCACGCCCACATAACTCGCAACCTCGCCCTGTGGAGCAAACTCCATGGTCATGTTCCAGGCGAGCAAATTGACGCTCTGCGCAATTGCGGTCATAGCGATCAACCCGTAAGCGAGAAACTGAGGTGCCTCCGCGAGACCAATCACGCCCGCTGCGACCAGAGCCGCGAAGGCGACCACAAAGACCGGCTTGTACCCCACCCTGTTTCCCAGTCTGCCAAAGATGGGATTGATCAGAATAAACGTTGCGGCAGTGATGATTGCAAAGGTCCCTGAGACGCTGTCGGGCAGCGAGAAGCGTTCCACCAGGTAGACCGGGAAAAATGACGTCGTGGCGAATGCGATGATGAGACAGGCGCGCGCCGCGAGGTAGGCGCGGTAGCTTCCGCTGGAGGCACTTACTTTTTTGATGCGTTCAGCCGGGCGCAGCGGTCGCTCAATCGCTTCCCCGGGTGGTTCCCGAATGAAGGAGAATACCACGAGTCCCATGAAGAGAATCGCACTCGCTATGAGATAGAGGAGCATGTAGTTGCTTGGAAACGACACGTTTCCAAGGATGAGCCGCACGAGCAGCCCGCCTCCAACACCAAAGAGATAGCTGAAGATCGAGCGCAGGGCGAAGAGCGAACCCCGCCGCTCTACAGGGATGGTGGCGCTCACAAGATGAAAGAAGGCTGGAATCACAAAACCGCCTGCGGCCGTCGCCGCGAGCACCGCCAGCAGGACCGCCGCGATTAGCCATCCGGGTCGAGTGGGTGCCAAGAGCGGGATGAGCAATGCGACCATGACCCATGGAATCCGTTGCCAAGCTGCGACACCAAGGATGTAGCGCCGCTTCTCACGACGGCGTTCGACCAATCCGGCAGCGACGATGGATGGGAGGTTGACGCCAAGAACGATCGCGACAGGGATCAGGCTGATCACGATCCGGGGAGCTCCCAGGCGCACAAGGAAAACCGGCAGGACGGACTCGAATGAGATAAAGATCATCCCGAAGAAAAAGAGCATGCCGTCGGCCGTGAGGATCCAAAAATTGTGCTGCGAGTCGTCTCGCATTCTGCCTTGCGTCACGCCCCGATGCTCGCAGAAGGCGCACGTCGATGCAAGATGATCCATCGCACAACGGCGACCGCTATGACAGAATGGGCGACGGAGGAACGGATGTGGCCAGGCGACGGAGTACTACTCGCGACATGTGGGGGCGGTGCAGAAGAGTTTCTCGCGGCGGAGATAGAGCGGCTCTTTGAGGTCTCACCTTCTGTTGGCAAGGGAATCGTTGAGTTCCAGGGCCGTGCCGCCGAGACGATCCGTGCGAACCGTGAACTTCGCACCGCGAGCCGGGTCCTCGTCCGCGTTGGGAAAGGGCATGTCTCGACCTACGACCAACTCTATCGCCTTGTCGCTCGCCTCCCCTGGGATCGGTGGATTCCTCCACACCTCACGCTCGCCGTGAACGCAACCTGTCGCGATCGCAACCTCTCGGACTACCGTGCCGTGGCGCTCAAGACGAAGGATGCGATCGTTGATGCGCAGCGTCGTAGCGGACCACGATCCAACGTCGACCGAAAGAGTCCGGACGTACCGGTTGCGGTCCACGTGGAGAACGGGACAGCCACCGTATCGCTCGACAGTTCCGGGCGCCCCCTGCATGAGCGCGGCTATCGTAGGGAGGCCGGGACCGCACCCATGCGGGAGACGGTCGCCGCTGCACTTGTCTTGGCAAGTGGCTGGGACGGAACCGGCGTCTTCCTCGATCCGTTCTGCGGCTCCGGTACCATTGCGATTGAGGCGGCACTTCTGGCTCGCAACAGGAAGCCATGGGAACTCGGCAGACGGTACGCGTTCGAGAACTGGGAGTGGCTGGACACCAAGAAGATCGGCTCGCAATCGTTACGCGACCAGAGCCAACCTCGAGCCGAAGGATCGGCCCGGATCATCGCCCGCGACATCGACCGCGAAATGGTCCGAATCGCGCGGGCAAATGCGTCGCGCGCGGGAGTCGAGGAGGAGATCAGCTTTGAGACGGCTGACTTCTTTGAGGCGAACGCGCCGGAACAGACGGGAGTCCTCATCGGTAATCCTCCCTACGGCGAGCGCCTGGAGATCACAGAAGCGGAGCACTTCTACCGCTCGCTTGGGAGCCGGTTGAAGTCGAGCTACGTTGGCTGGCGCGCCTTTCTTCTCTCTGCAAACCGGGAGGCAGCGAAGCGAATCGGGCTCAGGCCCACCTCTCGGAAGCAGATCTGGCACGGAGGGCTGGACGCTCGCCTCTACGAGCTGGATATCTATGGTGGAGGCAGCGAATGATCATCCGATTGGTGGCGAAGCTCATCGCATTGTTGAATTCAAACAAGCGCGCGGCGGAAGTGGGCGCTGCGGTGGCATTCGGGTTCTGGATCGCATGTGTACCGGCAACCAACCTCTTGTTCGCACTTCTCGTTCTGGTTGTTGTCCTGGTGAAGGTGAACCTGGGAATGGCGATCGTCTCCTCACTCGGCTTCTCAATCTTTATCTCTGCGCTGGATCCCCTTGCAATGCGACTGGGAGAGGCGATCCTTCGTTCCCCCGCTCTCACCGATCTGTTCACACGGTTTGCAGCAATGCCCATCGTTCCCTGGACTCGCTTCAACGACACACTCGTAATGGGAACGCTGGTTGGCGGCGCGATCCTTTTTGTACCGATTACCCTCCTTGCGGCCATGCTTGTGCGGCTCTACCGAAAACACATCCACGCACGAATTGCGAACAGCAAGCTGGTGAAGGCGTTTATGGCCACTCCGTTTGCACAGAAGGTCGCCTCCGCACTCCAGGGTGTTCGCAGAGTCTGGCCTGCGGCGTGAGGCGGCGATGAAGACACCACGACCCTTTCAGAAACCGGTTCGAGCGAAGAGATATGAGCGCAAAATCCAGAACAGAATCTATCTGGAACCCGACCGAGCATTCCTGGACGAGATAACCGCTCAGACCGATGAGGGTACCTACTCCCTCAGCCGCGAGCTCGAGCGAGACGAGGCAAAACGCCTCAAGAAGATCGTCAAGGAGGCGAGGAAGAATCGCGGCGCATTCGCGATGGGCAAGGTGCTCATACTCGGCGTAGTCGTGGTCGCTGTTCTTGTGTTCAATCTGGTTTTTCGGGACCGGCTGGTTGAACGCGGAGCCGAACGGCTCCTCGAATCGGTCTTTGGAGCACAATCGGATCTGGTCGACGTTCGCTTCCGACCGATTGCCGGTGAGATTGCCTTTGGCGGCCTTGAGGTGGCCGATGCCGCGCGACCAATGACGAACCTCTTCTCAATGGCTGCGGGTCGTGTCGATCTCGACACCTGGCAGCTCGTCAACGGACGGGTTGTGGTCCGAGAGTTGCGTGCCGACGGTATCTCGTTCGGGACGGCCCGCGAGAGCTCCGGCGCACTACCTTCGGCCAGCTCCGAATCAGATGGCGACGGCGTGGAGGCGCAATCCGGTGGCGCGAATCGCGGGCTCGGCGGCATCATCGAGGACGACGCGATCTCGTTCGCCTCACTCGGGCTCCCGGAGACGCTCGACGCGGAGGCATTCGTCGCCGAGTATTCCGATCAGTTCGAGACCTACGCCGCCGTGGAGTCGGTCTACGCCTCCGGTAGCGGCTACGTGGAGAGCTGGAGCGGTGAGGCGCAGTCGCTCCTCAATGCGGGCCTCGACACGGCCGCCGAGGTTACCGCTCTTGCCGCAACCGATTTTAGTTCCATCCGTGACGTAGAGACCGCCCTCGAACTCGTGGAATCGTCCCAGGAGCTCTTTGGCGCGACCGAAGCCTACGTCGAACGCGTAGAGGAAGCGTATGACGCAGCGACAGGCGAAGCCCGGGCTATTCTCGCCGCAGCGTCCGAGGTCCCCGACCTCTTGCAGTCCGACTACCAGCGCGTCCGAGACGCCATCCCGGACGTTCGAACCCAGGGAACCGATTTCCTGGTTGGGCTGATCGAGCCCTTCCTCCGCGCTCGGCTGGGCGAGTGGTACGACCGAATCCTCACCGCGTACGGTGTGGCACTACGACTTCGTGAGCAGGCCGACGATCGACCGCAACGGGCACGTCGCAGCGGTGATCTCATCGGCTTTGGCACTCCGGTTCCAGCCCGATTCGAGCTCCGCAATGCCCTCTTGAGTGTCGACGGCAGAGTCGAGCAACAGCTATCGATCCGAGGGCTCTCGAGTGAACCCGATCGAACGGGCCTCCCAACCGAGGTTGAGTACATGAGCGATACCGCGCTCGAACGGATCGAAGCCGTCATCGACGGGCGAACAGATGCCGCCGAACCGCTCGCACTCGAGCTCTCTGTCGCCGGATCGCCACTCGCGCTCGACAACGGGCTCGATGCGGTGGGCCTCGAGTCGTTTACCGCCAGAGCGGACATGGCGCTCGGTCTGCGCGGTTCGCTCGATGAGGGGCTTGACGGATCGATAGACCTGCAGACTCGTCAGATGTCGGTTACCGGAGAGGTCGACGAGCTTTCCATCGGCGGCTTGATCCAGGAACTCTTTGAGCAAACGCCGATCCTCACGGCAGAGTTCCTCTTTCGCCTCGATGACGGATCGCTCACTCTTCGCGACGGGCGGACCAACCTCGATGAGGGAATCGGTGATCTCGTACAGGACCGAATTGACGCGACGCTGGCAACCTTTGAAGCCGAAGTCCAAGCGGAGCTCGAGGCGCTTCTTGGACCCGAGCTTGATCGTCTGAACGAGGCAATTGCCGGGGTTGTTGATACCGAAGGCGCGGTGGAAGATCTTCTTCTACTCGCGCGTGATCGCGAGGCGGCGGCAGCGGCGCTGCAGGCTCGTGCCCCCAATGCCACGGATGAGATTCGGACGGCACTCGAGGCCGAGGCTCGTGAGGCACTGGATGCAGCGAGAGCGGAGGCGGAGGAAGCCGCGGCAGAGGCAGCCGCTGCGGCCGAAGCTGCCGCCCGCGAAGCCGCAGAAGAAGCGGAGGCGGAAGCCGAGCGCCGAGCTGAGGAAGCCGCGGCCGAGGCTGCCGAGGAGATCAGAAACCGGATCAGGCTACCGGGGTTCTAGCGACCGGCTCCTTCGGGAACCCAGGCAAACGAATCGCCCGCCCGTTCGACACGGCCAAGACCGGGGAAGCCGAGATGAAAGAAGTGCACTCGCGCGCCACTGTCGGCAGCCCACCCCAAAAGCCGCTGTCGTGTCGCGACGGAGAGCGTCGAGTCGGCATCAAACGAGGGAGACCATTCCGGGTGCGCAAACTGAATCTCGCTGTGGAGCGTATCAACGAGCGCGGTGAGTTCCTCACCGTCGGACGATATGCGCACGGCGCTGTGACCCGGCGTATGGCCCGGAGCAGGCACCAATCGAATGCTTGTGCCTCCAGCGCTCACGACTTCGGCAGAGGGCGCAACACCAATGACGCGCTCGCCGTACGCCGCCAGTGCCCGGTTCGCAGATTCTTGAACGACCGAGTCGCGTTCCACGTTTGTGATGTAGAGATCTGCGTTTGGGAAGGCGGGTCGTTCGTCACGTAGCAGTCCGCCAATATGATCTCCGTGCGCATGGGTGATGAGTACGATGGTTACCTCTTCCGGGTCGACACCGGCCTCGGCGAGTGCCTCAGCCGTTGCTACCATGGGACCATCGCTGCCAATGGAAAAACCCGTGTCTACCAGAATCGTGTGATCGTCGGCGTGAACCAAGAGTGGACTGAACGACCACCGCGTGACGTTAGGCACCTGGAGCTGAATCTCTTCAAGAGGGACGCTCGGAAAGATCTGGTGTAGCTGCTCAGCGGTTCGCTCCGCAACCCCGACGTTGAGCACAACGACATCAACACTACCTACGCTTACTCGATGGATCATCGCTCCTCACTCCGGCGATTCAACGACAAGTTCGTTCCAGACCTCACGCCCGACGACCCCACTCACAACGAGGTTGCGGTCGCGCTGGAACCGGATCACTGCTGCTCGAGTGTCCGGGCCATACCATCCGTCGATCCCGGATGGCCCAACGGAGTACCGCGCGTCCACGAGGAGACGTTGCAGCTGGACAACCCCGGGTCCATTCGCCCGCACCGAGCAGAGATGAAACCCAAAGGCGGGAAGTCCCGAACCTCGCACGAGTTCGAGCACGGCGATTGGAGGACCGCCTGCGACCGCACTGCCCATGACGACAACCTCGAGCGCGGCATGGCCGGTGACATCGATCATCAGGATATCCGGAGCAAGCCCCTCGTCGACCTCTACGACGCCTACTGTCTCCGAGACAATCTCCATCTGCTCGTTATAGAGGCGAAATCCTCCTCGCGGACCCTCCCCGGGAGAACTGTACGCCATTCCAATCAGGAGATGGGGCTCTCCAAAGGCGGGAATCCACCATGCGCCGAAGGTCGTCATGCGATCCTGCGCGGCTACGATATTCGGCTCAAGGACGCACTCGACCTCGGGTGAGCCGTCCGGGCGAAGGACAATGCGACGGAGCGCAAGCTCGCTCTCTTCGTGAGGTGAGAGCTGCCACTCTCCCTCGG
>JANQQY010000430.1 GCA_028284845.1 Spirochaetales bacterium | reverse complement strand
CAGCTGCAGGGGTTCGAGACCTGGGAAGAGGACAAGGGTCGACTGACGGAGGAGATCAAGGCGCGCGAGACGGCTGTGCTCGCACGCGCCAATGAGCTTTCGGCGCAACGGAAGATAGCGGCCGCGCGCCTTGCCGAGCGAATCCTCGAGAGCGTCCGCGTTCTGGGGATGCCAAAGACGAAGTTTGTTGTCTCTGTTGATCGTCGGCGAGGTGAGAACGGCCGTGCGAGTTGCGGTCCTCACGGGCTCGACACCATCACATTCCTGATCTCTCCCAATCCCGGCGAGCCACTGAAGCCGCTTTCAGAGATCGCGAGCGGAGGTGAACTCTCTCGCGTCATGCTTGCGATTAAGAGCGCTTTGTCGGAGAATGATCAGGTAGGGTGTATGATCTTTGATGAGATCGACACCGGGATCGGTGGAGAAGTGGCGCTCGCAGTCGGTGAGCATCTCCATGAACTGGCGCGTGACAAGCAGATTCTCTGTATCACGCACCTCGCCTCCATCGCCGCGCGCGCTGATACGCATCTCCTCGTGGAGAAGTCGGAGCGGTCAGGGCGCACCGTGACAGGCGTTGATCTGATAGACGGTGATCGACGTGTGGATGAGATTGCTCGGATGCTTGCGGGCGATCGGACCGGGTCGGCGTCGCGGAATCATGCGGAAGAACTGCTGAGTCGTCACGGTTCAAGGGGATAGGAATGGCGAAGGTCTCGCAGGAAGCGAGAGACCGATACAACGCACACGTCAAACAGTACACGCTACAGATCGAAGCTCTGGTAGCCAGAGAGAAGGGTGTCCTTGCCGCCATCGAGCAGGAACCGGAGAAGGCGGGCTACAAGCGCTTCGCTCTTGCGGATCAGCGACTGAATGTTGCGTCGATCTATCTGCTGCTGAATCGCATCTCGATGAGCATGCTCAGCGTCAAGAACCAGAACTTCATCCGCGAGGCACACCGGTGTCTCTATCAGAGCCTCATGTTCCTTGAAGAAGTCGTGACCGATGCGATTGATGCTCCCTTCTCCGACTACTCGGAGAAACTTGCGACGATCTCGACGATGCCTGATCGGCAGCGCTTTGGCCTCGTACGCAAGCTTGGATTCACTATCCAGTACGTCAACGAAGAGTTCGAGAAGAACTCGCGATGGAAAGGTTCCATCGTGGATCTTGAAGGTCGATTGGCAACGATTGCGAAGAACGTGATGGACCTCCGCGCTCTGGTGGCCAACCTCGATCCCCGCGTAGACGGGTACGAGCTGCGCGTTGAACACGTCCGGCTCTCCAAGGAGCTCCTCTCACGAGCAGCGGACCGCTTCCTTGAGCGGTACATCCACAACAACAACAGCCGCCTCGACGATTTTCGCCTGGCCATCAACTACTTGCTGGCCCTCAAGCGACTCCATATCGTGCTCGGTGAGCCCGATCAGGCGGAGACTGTCGGAAAGAAGGCCGAGGTCTGGAAATCGCGAATGGAAGACGACGAGAAGCGATTGGAGAAGGAGAAACGGGCTCGCTGAGCCTATCGGTCCTTCAGATCGTGAAGTGCGTCGAAGGGCATCACTTCAGCCATTGAGTGCACGGATCTCGCTCCGTTGCTGCCCACAAATATGAGCCGTGCCTCCGGTCTCATGAATTCGCTGAGAACTTGGCGGCACGCACCGCACGGCGACAACGGCTCGACCGAATCAGGCGAGTAGATCGCAATATCGGTGAACCTCCGCTGCCCATCTGTAACCGCACGCACGATCGCCGACCGTTCGGCGCAGATCGCGAGCCCATAGGAACGATTCTCCACATTCGTCCCAAGGTAGACCGTTCCATCTGCTGCCCGAAGCGCAGCCCCTACACGGAACTTCGAGTACGGGGAGTAGCTGTTCTCGGCCGCCCGCATTGCAGACTCAACCAACTCTTCGTCGTTGCCCATCGTGACCTTCGTTGACAATTTCTGAGCATGGTATAGCATTCCGAGCGACTTGAGAACGAGCCGGGATATGAAGCTTCTCCAACGTCTCCTCGTCGCCGCCGCGATTACACTTCTGTACCTACTCCTCTTCCCCGGTAGATCCCCTCAGGAGCCACGCGTTATAGCATCGTGGGCGGTTGATCCGCTCTCGGCACCGGTCGAAGATGTGGCGAGCGGGTCGAGGCTTGGTGTTCCCGTTGATGCCGGCTTTGCCTATCTCGACGGCGAAGGCCGAGTGCTCTATCGTGGGCGGTCGGCCTATGGGGTCGCCCTGTCGAGTGAGAGCTTCGTGAACTACTCGAAAAACCCTGACCAACTCGTCGTCCAAATGCCTGATGGTTCCTTTGCACGCTCGTTGGACGTTTCGGGTCACGCGCATTTTGCCGAGGATTTGCTTCTTGCCTTTGCGCAGGCGGGAACGGA
>JANQQY010000426.1 GCA_028284845.1 Spirochaetales bacterium | reverse complement strand
GGAGTGGAGACGAGTGAACCGGGAGGTTCCCCGAATCGTCGACGTGCTTCCGAACGGACCGGTAGGATACGGCACGGTGCAGCTCTACCTCGCCGGCGGCGTGCCCGAGGTCATGCTCGAATTGCGCAGGCGAGATCTCCTCGACACGACTACTCGGACGGTGAACGGGGGCACCCTTGGCGAAGCGCTTGACCGGTGGGAGGAGAGCGAGCGGCGGCGGGCGGTTCGGCATCGACTCCAGGAGATCGACGGTATCGATCCGGCGGATGTGATCATGGACGCCGACACGGCACGCGCTCGAGGCCTCACCTCAACCATAACCTTCCCGTCCGGCAACCTCGCGCCGGAAGGTTCGGTCATCAAGAGTACCGCGATTGATCCGGCGGTGGTCGACCCGGACGGCGTCTACCGGCACCGCGGACCTGCACGGGTCTTCACGAGCGAGCGTGATGCGATCGCCGCGATCAAGGCGGAAGACAGGATCCGACCCGGCGACGTCATGGTCGTGATTGGCCGAGGTCCGAGCGGCTCCGGCATGGAGGAGACCTATCAGCTCACCTCGGCCCTCCGCTATCTGCCACACGGAAATCAGGTCGCCCTGATCACCGACGCCCGATTCAGCGGTGTCTCGACGGGCGCCTGCATTGGGCACGTTGGGCCGGAAGCACTCGCCGGCGGGCCGATCGCTCGGGTGCGTGACGGAGACATCATTGAGATCGTTGTGGATCGGGTTCGATTGGACGGCACCATCAACCTGGTAGCGACCGGGGACGGCACGGAGCTCGACTCGCTTGAGGCGGAGCGCCTCTTGGCATCCCGAACCCCGTACCCGTCTCTGGGAGCAGATCCTCACCTTCCGGACGATACGCGCCTCTGGGCAGCGCTCCAGAACGCCAGTGGCGGCCTCTGGGCGGGCGCGGTCTACGATGTTGATCGGATCGTCAAGGTGATTTCGCTTGGGCTTGAGCGCGAATCTGAGTTGGAGTCAGGCCGCTCTGGCGACGCACAAACCGACTGAAGTAAGAGGGATCTGTGAATCCAAGGGCGAATGCGGTCCGATCGACGCGTTCGCCGGCGGCAAGCCGCTTGGTAGCGCGTTCGACGATAGTGCGAGAGATGAGTTGCTTCGCGCGTTCGCCACGAACGGCGAAAACCAATCGGTTGAGATAGTCGGGGTGAACGCGGAGAAGGTCGGCATAGAAGGCAACGTCGTGGTTTGCAGTGATGTGTTCGTTGACCGCTGCCTCGAATCGGTCAACCAGCGCGTTGTTTATAGAATCTTCTCCCAGTATCCAACGTCGACCCAGCGCCCCAGCTTCCAGCCGACTTCGCGAAGCGTCCCGGAGTGAGCAAACCCCATTCTCTCGTGGAAGCCGACGCTTCGTTCATTCGGAAGGGCAATCCCTGCGAGAACCGCATGGGCACCTCGTGCACTGACCGCCTCGAGCAGCCGTTCGTAGAGTGCCTTGCCGTGCCCGTGCCCAATCGCGTCCTGGATCAGATAGACCGACGACTCAACGGTTGCGGCGTAGGCCTGTCGCTCCTTCCAACCCGTCGCGTAAGCATATCCCACCACACGTCCATTGCGTTCGCAGACAAAGGCCGGATAGCCGGCTCGGGAGAGATCGGCAAACCGACGCGCCATGACATCTGGTGTGACGGGAGCCGTCTCAAAGGTGGTAACGGTCTTGCGAACGTAATAGTTGTAGATCTCCGCGAGTGATCGTGCGTCTGACTCGGAGACCACTCTGACCATCAGTAGCTCTTCGCGAAGATCACCCGGCGTCGGCTCGGTTCGCCACTGAAGGGACAGGTTCCGGCTTCCTCGTAGTCGGGACCATCCGGCATGGCGCGAATCGTTACGGCAAGGTCGTTCTTGAGCTGTTCCTCAACCTCGGCGCTTCCGTTCCAATGCGAAACGGCGAATCCCCCGCCAGACTGGAAAAACTCATAGAACTCCGCTTTACTGTCGATCCGACGCGTACTCGCATCGCGGAACGCTAGAGCTCGCTCGTAGAGCGCATCCTGAATCTCGGTCAGGACCGTCCCAATGTTCTGAACGAATTCAGCGCGAGGCATACTCTTCTTCTCGCGCGGCGGCAGGTCTCGGCGAGCATAGAATGCAGCGTTCTCCGCGATGTCCCTCGGACCCACCTCGACACGAACCGGAATGCCCTTGCGCACCCAATCCCAGGAGCGCTCACCGGCGTTCATATCGCGGTCGTCGACCACGACGCGTACGGCTCGCCCATCGTACTCCTGGGAGCGCAACTCGCTCGCAAGCGACTCAACGTACTCCATCACCTTCTCGCGATCCTCTTCGTTTCGGATGATCGGAAGAATCGCAACGTGGGAGGGCGCAATACGGGGCGGCATCACCATTCCGTCGTCGTCGCCGTGCGTCATGATCAGAGCACCAATGAGGCGCGTGGAAACTCCCCAGCTCGTGGTCCAGGCATACTCGCGGGCGCCCTCACGGTTCTGGTACTGAATCTCCGCCGCCTTCGCGAAGTTCTGCCCAAGGAAGTGGGTGGTGCCTGCCTGCAATGCCTTCCCGTCCTGCATCATCGCTTCGATCGCAAAGGTCGCAACCGCGCCGGGGAATCGTTCGCTCTCAGACTTTTCGCCGGCAACAACCGGGACCGCCATGTACTCGTGACAGAAGGTGCTGTAGACATCGAGCATGCGTAGGGTCTCTTCCCTCGCCTCCTCCTCGGTCTCATGAGCAGTGTGCCCCTCCTGCCAGAGGAACTCGGCCGTTCGAAGGAAGAGACGCGTTCGCATCTCCCAGCGAACCACGTTCGCCCATTGGTTGATCAGGAGCGGAAGGTCGCGGTAGCTCTGAACCCATTTCGCAAAGGTCTCGCCAATGATCGTCTCGCTCGTAGGGCGAACAATGAGGGGTTCCTGGAGTTCCCCTGCAGGTACGAGGCCTCCGTCCGGTCCCTGTTCGAGCCGATGGTGGGTGACCACGGCACACTCTTTGGCGAAGCCCTCAACATGCTCGGCCTCTTTCTCGAGGTAGCTCAGCGGAATAAAGAGCGGGAAGTAGGCGTTCTCGTGACCAGTCTCCTTGAACATGCGGTCGAGGGCACCCTTCATGTTCTCCCAGAGTTCGTAGCCCCACGGCATGATGACCATACATCCACGAACGGCGCTGTTTTCCGCCATGCGTGCGGCCTTGATGACTTCCTGGTACCACTCCGCGAAATCCTGCTCGCGAGTTGGTGTGATAGCGGTCTTTGCTGCCACGAGAGCCCTCTCCTTAAAGTGCCGACAGCATACCGACGCGCTACCGTGCCGTCAAACAAGACGACCCGCGTCGCCGTCTACTCAACAAGTGCGTACTGACTACGGTGAAGCTGTTCGTACTTTCCACCCGCCTGGATGAGCTCCTCATGGGTGCCGCTCTCGATGATCTCGCCACCGTCTATCACCATGATTCGGTCCGCATGCCGAATGGTGGAGAGACGGTGCGCCACCACAAAACTCGTGCGATCGCTCAGGACTCGTGCGATAGCCTGCTGAAGGAGTCGTTCGGTGTGGGTATCGATGCTTGCGGTCGCCTCGTCAAGGATGAGGATGCGTGGATCGTAGAGGAGGATGCGCGCGAAGGTAAGGAGCTGTCGCTGTCCGATCGAGATATTGCTCCCGCCCTCGTTGATCTCAGTGTCGTAGCCGTTGGGCTGATCGGAGATAAACTCATGCGCGTGAACCGCCTTAGCCGCGGCCTCGATCTCCTCCCGGGTCGCATCAAGCCGGCCGTACCGAATGTTGTCCGCGATCGTCCCGGAGAACACAAAGCTATCCTGGAGCATCACACCTACCTGCGAACGAAGTGTCTCCAGGGTCACCTTCTGAATGTTATGGTCGTCCACGAGGATCTCGCCCGACTGGATCTCGTAGAAGCGCGTGAGCAGGTTGATGACGGTGCTCTTTCCGGCGCCGGTCTCTCCAACCAGGGCTATGGTCTGTCCCGGATCAACGGTGAAGCTCACCCCATCAAAGACCTTCCGTTCAGGCTCGTAGCCAAAGATCACATTCCGGAACTCCACGCGACCCTCTATGCGAGGCATCTCGTAGGCATCCTGGACATTGTCAATCTCCTTCGCGGTGTCGAGGTAGTCGAAGACTCGGTCTGCCGCAGAGAGACTGACAAGCACTTCGTTGTAGAAGGTGCTGAGATTGACGATCGGTTCGGTGATCATCCAGATGTAGTAGCTGAAGGCGATCAGCGTACCGAGCGTCGTGACCCCATCGCCCAGGTAGCGATAGCCAAACCAATAGACAAGCCCCACGGAGATCGTGTTGAACATAAGGACGGCCGGGAAGAGCAGATTCGACAGGTTCACGGCCCTCATCCAACTCGAGTAGGCCCCGTCGAGTTGATCCTTCATGATCTGACTGTTCTCTTCCTCTCGGACAAAGCTCTGGGTGACCTTGATGCCGATGAAGCTCTCACTCGCGTAGGCGTTGAGGTTTGAGGCCTTTGCTTGGTAGGTGTCCCATCGATCCCGGATACGATTCTTCAGGATGAACACAAAGAGTGCGAGGAAGGGAGTCACGGTCAGCGCGATCAGAGTGAGCCGCGGCGAGGTGTAGAGCATAAAGACGAGAATGACCGCGAGGCGAAAGACATCTGCGATGATGTTGACAACGCCGTGCTTGATGAGCATCTGGAGACGATCTACGTAGACCATGATCCGGTGCACGATCTTGCCGGCCGGGCGATCGTCAAAGAAGCGAAAGCTGAGGCGGTTCACATGTCCGAACACTTCAGCACGAAGCTGCTGGATGACCCGATTGCCAAGCGGAATCATGATGAGCAACCGATGCCGGAGCGCATAGGCACTACCAATGAGCAGTGCCGCGAAGATGACGGCGACCTGGACGATCCCCCAGATGTCGCCATTCGGCATATGCACATCAATCGCTCGGCGCACGAGGAGCGGTCCAATCTGGGACGCCACCGCGGCAATAAGAACAAGCCCAATCGCAAGCACGACCTTCGTCGTGTGCGGTTTGAGGTAGCGAAGCATCCGCCAGAGCGTCTCGCGTGATATCTCCTGAACTTCTTCGTCTTCGAAGTATCTGTTACGTGCCATCGTTCGCACCTCCCACAGCGCGTGCATCGGCATACTGAACGTTGAAGAACTCTGCGTAGATCCCGTTCACCTTGAGTAACGACTCGTGCGTCCCCCGCTCGGCGATCCTGCCGTGATCGAGGACGAGAATCTCGTCGGCGTGTTTCACGCTGGAGATCCGGTGGGCAATGATAAAGGTCGTGACGTCGTGCTCGAGATTACGAAGCGCTTTCTGGATGAGTGCCTCAGTCTCCATGTCGACTGAGCTGGTGCTGTCATCGAGAATGAGGACCGGTGCCTGCTTGAGAAGGGCACGGGCGATGCTTGCGCGCTGTTTCTGCCCGCCGGAGAGCCCGACCCCGCGTTCGCCAACGACCGTCTCATAGCCGTCCGCCATCGATCGAATAAAAAAGTGCGACTGCGTCTGAACGGCGACCCGCTTCACATACTCCTGCGGCACTCCCCGGCGCCCGTAGGTCAGGTTGTTGTACATCGTTTCTGAGAAGAGGAATGTCTCCTGGGCAACAAGCCCGACGTTCTCCCGGAGTTGCTGAAGATCGAGCTCCCGCGCGTCAACGTCATCAATGAGCACTCGTCCTCGATCGGGATCATAGAAGCGAGGGATCAGGTGAACGAGGGAGCTCTTGCCGCTTCCGGTCGCGCCCATGATCGCGATCGTGCTGCCGGGCGGAGCCTCGAAGCTGATGTCCGAGAGGATCTCGCTACCATCGGCACTCCAACTGACGTTCTCGAAGACGACTTTTCCCTGAACCCTTGGAAGGTGGATCGGTTGAGCCGGGCTCTTGATCAGGGGTTCGGTCTCCAGAACCTCGAAGAGGCGCTCGGCCGAACTCCCGGCAAGGGCGAACTGGTTCACCACCTCACCCAACATTCTCATTGGGGTGACAAGCATCCAGAGATAGCTGTTGAACTTCACCCAAACGCCGAGGGTGATCGATCCTTGGATGACCATCAGGCCACCGATCAAGAGGACAAGCACCGAGGCGGCACTCGAGAGGAACTCGATGAGGGGCATGTACTTGGCCCAGACCTTCAACGCCTCGTCTCGAGTATGAGTCAGCGCTTCGTTCTCCTTGCCGAACTTCTCGAGCTCGTGCTCGTAGCGCATGAGCGATTTGACCATTCGAATGCCGGAGATGTTCTCCTGGACTGAGGCGTTCAGATTGGAGTACTGCGTCCGGACATCCTGGAACTTTGGAAAGATCGATTTGCGAAGTCGAAGGGTCGCGAGGAAGAGAAAGGGCGCGGTGACGATCGAGACCAGTGCCAGCTGCCATTTGAGCGTGAAGAGGAGGACGGCGCTCGACACGACGTAGAAGATGCCGGTTGCCCCGTGCATGACCCCCATCACCAGAATGCCGCGGGTCGTCTCGACATCATTGGTCATTCGAGCCATCAACTCTCCGGTTCGGTTCTTGTGAAAGAAGTGGAACGAGAGCCCTTGAATGTGATCGTAGAGCGTCTGCTTGAGGTCACGAATGACTTTCTGGCTGGCAGACTCCACGAAGGTGTTTCGGAGGAACATGGATAGAGAGCGTCCAACAGTAGCCGCAACGATCCCGGCGATCAGAATGACGAGCTGCCGAGTGCGTCCGGCGAAGTCGCCGTCGCGAACGGCCTGGACAAAGACCTGGTCAACGATGTTTCCCGCCAGTTGCGGCGGGACCAATGCTGCGGCGACACCGGTAAGCGTAAAGACAAGCGCGACTATGAAGCCCGCCAGATGCGGTTTCACGAAACGAGCAAGTTTACTGATGTGCATGGTGTTGGACTCCCCGGGCGACTGCCCTATCCTGCAAAAAGCGTAGACAGATTCCGGAAGAAGAAGCAAGCGAACTCAGGCAATAAGTTTGAAAAATGTGGCGACGATCTCGTGCGGGATTGCGCGTGTCCCTACGGGTCGCGGTTGAGGGCCCGCGCAAACACCCGGAGGATGACAACCAGGAGCGTGGCGAGCAACATCACGGTAAAGAGCGGCAGCCGCGTGGAGACAGCACTCCCGATGACCGCAACGCCGGCCGCGATGGCGCCAAGGATCGCGTGAACTCTCAGATGCTGCCGAAGCACGTTACGCTGACGCGCACGCATTGCGTCGACCGGAAAAGAGTCGATCAGAAGCTCCATGTCGGTGGCGACCAGAAGCGACCACATACCGGCCATGGCGAGCGGAAACCAGGCGAAAGGAAGCCGCCACACGAGTAGCAGACCAATGGCGATCATCGCGACCTGCACGACGATTGCCGGGAGGCGTGGGGATCTGCGAAGGAGCACAGCGCGCATCACGCCGTCAGCCAGCAGCCAGGCGGCACACGCAAGGGACGCGACGGCGGCGCCTACCCAGTTCCGAGCGATCAGTTGGATGGTGACAGCTGCCGTCCCGGCGAAAAGGACGGCAGCGGTTCGCAGCCGCAGAGCGTTTCTCATCGCACCCGCCTCGCCCGCCATGCGGCCATAATCTGGCCAAACGATCGTGCCACCGCCCGCTCAAGGCTCTCCTGTGTATCCCAATCGATCACGGCGCTTCCCGAGTGGCGTAGGCGTTGAAGCAGGACCGCGCGCTCCAGGCGCAGGAGCCGTGCGGCGTCGGAGCCGACTCGATCGGTTCGCTCCGGGATGATAAGGGGAATTGGGTTCGGTGTGACCACCATGACGGCGTAGCCAAGAAGCGAGAGCCGCTCGATCGCCTGCAGGTCATTGGCCATCAGTGGACTCACAACGATGACCTGACTCCCCGCTGGGAAGAGACGCTCAGGAAGGGCTTCGAAGGTTGAGAAGACATGGCTCTCGCCGGGATAGGCTCGCGCGATCCTCGTGAGAAGGCGCTGCTTCTGAACTTTACCAAATCCAGGAGTAAGCCAGTCGAGCGAGAGCCCGTAGCCAAGGTATCCAACCCGATTGCCGGAGTCGAGAAGCAGGTCTGAGAAGCTCGCCGCGGCGCTCGCGGCCGCATCAAAGAGTTCGCCGGTAGCCGGTGCGGGATAGGCCCGGAGTCGGCAATCGAGCAAGACGGCGACATCGGCCACGCGCTCCTCCTCGAACTCATTCACAAAGACACGATCCTCAAAGCGTGCGCTCGCGCGCCAGTTCACATGTCGGACTGCGGCACTCCCGCGATGCTCTCGAATGTCAAAGAACTCGGTTCCCTCGCCTCCCAACCGAGCGCGGTTGGTACCGGCGTAGACAAGGGTACGGCGCGGGGCGATCGGGATGCGTTCAAGGGAGCGGTGATGCGGGAGCATGACAAGCTCCTGTGGGATTCGGAGGGTTTGGCGAGCCGAGGCGAGCGAGATAACCGATCGACTAGATACCACGATCTCGTCGAACTCGTACGAGCCTCTGGTGCCGGTAACGGTGTAGCGATAGTGCACTTCCTCGCCTATGGCCAAGGTGGTCGAGCATCTGGTTGAGCCGTCTACGACTCGGACTCCGTCGGGAATGAGATCCTCAATCCGTACCAGATGAAGGGCCGGACCTGTGTTTCGGACTCGGATGGTGATCTCGACGGGCTCATCGGGGTTGGCTCGATCTCGACCGAGGCTCCGCGTGATCTCGAGTTCAGGGACACGCGCGGGAATCAACCAGGAGGCAAGGAAGTAGAGAAAGAGGGGCGTCGCGACGAGAAGGATCGGCCCGGCAAGCGCAAGGAGCGCCAGACCCACCACGCAGCCAAGGAGAGCAAAGAGCGTGAGTGCCGGGTTTCTCACTGCGCGTTGATCACGGGAACCGGAATCGCGTCGACCACCGAAGCCACGAGATCCTCAGCGGCTCGCTCGCGCATCCAGAGTTCGGGGGCGAGGACAATGCGGTGCCGAAGTGCATTCATTGCTACGGCTTTGATATCGTCAGGCGTCACGAAGCCTCGCCCCACCATGGCGGCGGTCGATCGAGCCATCTTCATGATCGAGAGAGCACCTCGGGGGCTCGCACCAACACTGATGCCGGAGCTCTCTCGAGTGCGCTGAACGATTCGCACGATATACGCCTCGAGGTCCTCGTGCAGATGGACTTCCTCAACGAGTTCGCACATCGCGACGATCTCATCACGCTCCGTCACGGCCTCAAGCGTCATCTGGTCGTGTTTGCGGTCTCGGCGGCGCCGCAAGATTTCGACCTCGGACTCCAGATCGGGGTACCCAATGCTGAGTTTCACCAAGAATCGGTCGAGCTGCGCCTCTGGAAGTGGAAACGTGCCTTCGTACTCGATTGGGTTCTGGGTTGCGAGGACGATAAACGGTTCAGGAAGCGGAAAGCTGCGACCGTCGAGGGTGACCTGTCCCTCTTGCATCGCCTCAAGGAGCGCAGACTGGGTCTTTGGTGAGGCGCGATTCACCTCGTCGGCAAGCAGGACGTTGGTAAAAATGGGGCCCTTCCGGAGCTCGAACGAACCGGACTCTCGGTTGAAGAGATAACCGCCGGTGATATCGCCGGGAAGCAGATCCGGTGTGAATTGGATTCGCCTGAACTCGAGCCCCGTCGACTGCGCGAGGCT
>JANQQY010000419.1 GCA_028284845.1 Spirochaetales bacterium | reverse complement strand
CTATTCCGCCGTCTTCCACTGCACTGACCCGGAGCACGGACGCGAGATGCTCGAGCTCATTGAGCGCGACGCGCCCGATCTTGTACCAAGCAAGCTTCGCGGAAAGCTTGTTACACGAATGCAACACGACTATTGGGAGCCGAATGGTTCGGACATCGAAGTGGGCTATCTTGTTGCCCCGACGGCGATCATCGAGCCGAAGAGAACCGCCGGGTTGGAGTTCGAACTGAGAGAGCTCGAAGCGATCGAGACCGCTGCAACGGTCGTGGTGGAAGACAATCCCGTGACCTGGCACAAGGGCACGGAAGCCATTGGAAGCTGGATTGAGACGAACGTCCTGCGGGTCGCCGGATGGACCCGCGAGATCTGGCATAGCGTGGGAAACGGCGGCAGTGAGAATCCGGTGGTTGAGTTCCAGTGGCCGGTTGAGGCCGCCGGTTGAATGAACGGTGGCTCGCAGGTGGCCGTGGCGATCACCAAGATAGGCCGCCACGATCGGCCGGGAGGCTGTATGATATCGCATGCGCTACACCCGTTCCGCGGTGGCACTGGTAGCCGGATCGCTCCTCACCTATGCGTACCTGTTCGTCCGTTTCACATGGGAGTTCGCCACGGGGCGAGTCACACCTGCCTTCGGTGGTGCGCTGCTTGCACAGATCCTCTTTTTTATGGCGGCGACGGTTCTTATGTTCCTGATTCAGGAACGAGGAAAGTACCGAATCATTCTGGCACTCCATGTGCTCGTCTATCTCATCTTTCAGAGCATCTTTGGTTACGTCATTAGCACGGAAATCATCCTTGTGGCCCTCATCATCATGCAGATCGCGACGTACGAGAACTGGCCGGGAAACCTGGCCGTATGCGGACTACTGCTGTTTATTGCATCCCTATTCAGACTCGAGTATCTCAGAGAAATCGGCACCATCTCTCTGGTAGAGGTGCTCTTCGCTCAGGGAGAGTTCCTGCTGATTGGCGGGCTTGTCGCGGTCAGTGCGACAACGAGCACCTACTACCGGGAAGCGCTCATCCCGCTCCAGCAAGAAAACGAGAGACTCGAGTCCGCGGCATCAGAGCTGTCGCGAACGAATCTGTCTTACCAGAACTATGCCCAGTCGATTCATGAGCGGGCAATGCTCCAGGAACGAAAGCGACTGACTCGAGACATGCACGACATCGTCGGCTACTCACTCACGAACCTACAGATGGTGCTGCGGGCAGTGAAGATCATGGCAAAGAGCGAACCGGAGAAGATCCCGGCACTGGTGGACACCGCAACGGAGAACGCCGAAATCGCTCGACAGGAGATTCGCGAGGTGCTCCGGAATCTGCGTGAGCGCGACGAGGCGATTGTCTCCGGGCTGAAGGCGATCACCCGTCTGGTCAAAACATTCGGCGAGGCGACGAGTATTGACGTTCGGATTGAGTACGGGAATCTTGTGTGGGACTTCGACCGGGTGCACGAATCGATCATCTACCACTTCGTCCAGGAGGGGATGATCAACTCGTTTCGGCATGGACGCGCCCAGCGCATTCAGATCCTCTTCTGGCGAGAGGACGGCGCCGTCAGAGTAACGATCATGGACGACGGCCAGAGCAGCCCGCCGGACGTTACGGAGGGTATCGGTCTCACCGGCATGCGGGAACGACTGGAACTCGTGGAGGGTTGGCTCGAGATCGACCCGCGTGCCGACGGCTTCACGATAAGCATGGTACTTCCTATGCAGGTGTCCGGAGAGAGTTCCGAGACAGGAGGACAAGAGGATGGGAGCGAACTACCGTATCCTGCTCGCGGACGACCAGAAGCTCTTCGTGAACTCCCTGAAGTACGTCCTTGAGAATCTCTCCTCTCGGATAACGATCGCCGGGGTTGCGGACAATGGGGTACAGGCGCTCAAGCTGGTGGATGAGCTGAAGCCGGATCTCGTTCTGATGGATGTCCGCATGCCCAAGATGGACGGCGTTGAGGCCACTCGAATTCTCCATGCGAAGTACCCCGCTCTGAAGATCGTGATGCTGACAACCTTCGCGGAAGACGAGTACGTGCACTTCGCGGTTAAGTACGGTGCCAGCGGGTATCTCCTGAAGAACATGGAACCCGAGTTCCTCATCTCATCTATTCAATCGGTCATGGCCGGCAACACGCTCTTCTCGAATGAGGTCGCGAACCCGATCTCCGGATCGAGTGGATCAGAGGTGGAAGAGATCACGCGAATCATGGATTCATTGAGCGGCCGAGAGCTGGAGGTGCTCGGTCTCATGATGGAGACGCTCACAAACAAGCAGATCGCAGATCATCTAGGCATCGCCGATCAAAGCGTTCGGAACTACGTGCATCACATTTATACCAAGTTCGAAATCTTCGATCGATTGGAGTTGATTCAGCGGCTACGCACTGTCTGGCACTACTTTGCGTGAACCGATCCGTCGCAGGAGCCGACTATGAGTACTTCAGTACTCATAGTTCGAGCGCCTATTTAGTACACCTGTTTGTGGCCTTCTAGCCAAACCGCCTCGATACTTCCCTCACGGTATGCAGAAGATCGTGAGCAACGTGAAGCAACCCTCCTCAAACGAATCGAGTGAACGCGAGCCCCATATCGTCACGCGCGCCGGTGCCATAGCCGAGTCTCCAGCCGCCCGCTCCCGAACACCACGTCTCAGAGACGTCATCAGGAACCGGGAGCTCAGACGTGACCAGTTCCAACTGCAGAGCATGGTCTTCCCGGCGCTCGTTATCTTGTTTGTCTTCTCGTACCTACCGATGTGGGGCGTCCTCATCGCCTTTCAGGACTTCAGCATCTTTGACGGCTTTTGGCAGAGTGAGTGGGTAGGGTTCAAGCACTTTGCCGCCTTCTTCACGGCACGAGACTTTGGGCAGATCATGCGGAACACCCTTGTGATCAGCTTCCTCAAGCTGTTCCTGGGCTTCCCCGCACCTATCATTCTTGCACTCATCCTCACTGAGATGCGCCGCCAATCGCTCAAGAGGATCGCTCAGACCATTACCTACCTTCCCCACTTCTTGAGCTGGGTGATCGTCTCCGGATTCGTCTTGACACTGCTGAGTGTACGCGACGGAAGCGTGAACCTCTTGCTAACGGGAATTGGTGTCATTGACGAGCCGGTCGCCTGGTTGAGTCAACCACGCTACTTCTGGGGAATCCTCGTGACAGCCAACATCTGGAAGGATGTCGGCTTTGGTTCGATTATCTATCTGGCGGCGATTGCCGGCATCAACCCAGAGCTCTACGAGGCCGCCTCGGTAGATGGGGCCGGCCGGCTGCAGAAGATCTTTATCATCACGCTGCCATCGATAGCACCCCAGATCATCGTGCTGCTGATCCTTCGAATCAGCAATATCCTCAACGCCGGATTCCAGGACATCTTGCTCCTGACGAACAACGGGCAGAACGCCATCTTGCGCGAGGTGTCCGACGTCATCGACACCTATGTGTTCAGGGTCGGCCTCACCAACCGGCGTTTTTCATACGCAACCGCCGCTGGGCTCTCAAAGTCGATCGTGAACATCGCCATGCTCTGGGGCGCAAACGCGCTCTCTCGGAGAATCTCGGAGACGAGTCTATGGTAGACGTCAGACGTCGAGTGACCCGATCAGCCGAGGACGTAGTCGTCGACGTCGTTATCTACACGGTGATGGCGCTCATCTGTTTCTCAATGCTCTATCCGTTCTGGAACTCCGTCGTTCTGAGCTTCAACGACGGATCGGACGCGATTGCGGGAGGTATCACCTTCTGGCCCCGGCAGTTCTCCTTGGAGAACTACGCGTATGTCTTTCGCGATCCGCGTTTGGCGCGCGCCTACGGTGTCACCATTTTTCGGACGCTGTTGGGGACGCCACTTACGATCATCGTAACGAGCACGTTTGCCTTCGGCCTTACAAAACGGAATCTCATCGGCCGTCGGTACTACATGTGGGCCGCGGTCTTCACCCTCTACTTCGGCGGAGGTCTCATCCCGTTCTTCCTCGTCGTTCGAGGGCTGGGTCTACTCGACACGATATGGGTCTACCTCTTTGTTATTGGTGGGAGCGCAGCACTCCTCAACGTCTTCCACATGATCATTTTTCGCTCCTTCTTTATGTCGATTCCGCAAAGCCTGGAGGATTCGGCGCGGATCGACGGAGCCGGCTACTACACCATCTTCTACCGAATCATCGTGCCGGTTTCCACTCCGGTCTTCGCAACGCTGACGCTGTTCAACGCGGTGAACCATTGGAACGCCTGGTTCGACGGAGCCATCTTTATCACGCGATCAAATCTCGTTCCATTGCAGACCCTGCTCCGCCAGATTCTCAACTCGAACGCCGTGGATGAGCTTATGGGCGAATTGGGGGGAACAGCAGCTGAAGAGCTTGCACGCAGTGCGATCACCACGCAGACGCTTTCGATGGCAACCATGGTGTTTGCCACCGTGCCAATCTTACTCGTCTATCCGTTCCTACAACGCTTCTTTGTGCACGGGCTGCTCATTGGGTCGCTCAAGGAGTAGAACGGGCGGCGTTGCCGCCCCGAAAAACGAAACAGGAGGAAGGACCTATGAGAAAGCTACTCATTGTGTTCATGGTACTCGTTGTGAGTGCCTTCACGTTCGCCGGCGGATCACCCGCTGAAGAGTCAACCTCGGCCACCGACGAGGAGTTCGTCCTTGGGGAAACGCCGTTGACGTTTTCGTTCTTTGACGTCTCCGACGTTTTTGCCGGACATGACTATGGCGTCGACTATCAGGGCGAGGCCTGGATCAAGGAGAACCTTCTCGTCGACATGGAACTGATTGGTTCCGGCGGCGCAGCGGAACAGAAGTTCTCAACGATGATCATTGACGGGGATCTGCCCGATCGGCTCTCGATCAACCGGAATCAGCTGCCGCAGCTCGTGGAAGCCGGCCTTGTAGTCCCTCTCGACGACTATCTTGAAGGAAGCTACTTCCTTGAGAGCATGGGCACCGGTGCGATCGACATGCTGCGGAGCGAAGACGGCAAGCTCTACCAGTACCCGCAATGGATGATCACTCGCGAGAGCGGAAACGGAAATGGGGGATGGCTCATTCAGAAGTCGATTCACGACGCTCTAGGGAATCCGCCTGTAGAGACCTTTGACCAACTTTACGACTATCTCAATCTCGTAAGCCGAGAGTACCCCGATATGATCCCGCTCGCCGTAACGCAAAACTTTACCGGTGGGTACGTCATCTTCACGGGTTTCGCCGAAGACATGCTGTACGACTACATCGCAAGCTTTAAGGCTATTCCTGAAGGAGACGAGCTGACATCGATCTTCAAGAGCGACGTTTTTGAAGAGGCTCTCCTCTATACGGCACGTCTCTTTCGAGAGGGACTCATCGACCCTGACTCTTTCACCATCAACCGAAGTCAGGACCTTGAACGACTGCCGGACGTTGCCGTTGTTGCGAGCAACAACATCGCGATGCGCGGTCGCGAAACACGTGGCGTGCTTCAGCAAGAGGATCCTTCAAACGACTGGATTCCCATCTGGCCTATCCGCAAAGAGGGACTCGACCCAGACCGGGTCTTCCCGAACAGCTACAACACACTTGGTGGGCGCATCAATGTGATCTCCTCAAGTGCGGAGAATCCGGAAGGCGTCTTCCGCTTCATGGACTGGCTCTTTAGTCCCTACGGGGCGCTGGTCAACTGGTTTGGTCCTCCGGGACTCTACTGGGAAGACGGCGACTTCACTCCGGAGGGATACCCGGTCAACTTCTCAGAGGACTGGTTCAGTGATCCGGCAGATGTAATTCGCTTCGTGGGTACGAATCGGACCGGAATCGGAAACACAGCCCTGGTCGACGGGATGAGCGAGTACTTCTACTCGATCGATCCTTCGTTTGTGAACTGGACCAAGAACACGCAGATCACTGTTGCATGGCAGACCAGCAAGGATCGCACGGAGTTCACCAACGTCATCCCGGCAACCGACTCCGACGAAGGCATCATCTTCCAGGAGATCGAAGACATCTTTGATGAGATGTATAGCCGTGCCATGTTCGCCTCGAGCGACGCCGAGGTCCTCTCGATCCTGGCGGACGCGGACAGCGAGGCCGACGACGCCGGCTTCGATCAGCTTCTCGACTACATGACGGAGATCTGGCAACGCGACAAAGAGCGCCTGGAAGATCTCTAGACCTCGAACCTTGGAGAGAGCCGGAGCCTCGTGCCCGGCGCTCTCTCCTTAATCGGAGCACGCATGTCACACAAACCTCGAATTGGAATCCAGCTCTGGTCCGTCAAGGACGAGGCCGAACACAACCTTCCCCAAACAATGCATCAACTACGGGCGATGGGATATGAGGGCGTCGAATTCCATCCAAACAACTCTGCACCATTCGCCGATCGCGACCGCCCGCGGCCCTTCTACGCCGGACTCTCGTCAGGCGAGTTGGTGAATCTTGTTGAAGAGGTAGGCCTCACGGCAATCTCGACGCACGCTCCCATGGCTTCGGTGGAACAAGATCTTGATCTGGAACTTGAGTACGCGACGGCCCTTGGCATGCACGCCATTGTCATTCCGGCAATCCCACTCGAGCGCAGAAACACGATAGAAGCGTGCAAGGAGACAGCCGTCGAGCTATCAGCTTTCGCGGAGCGCTGTCGCGAGAGAGGTGTGTTGCTTTGCTATCACAATCACAAAGAAGAGCTCGATCTCATAGACGGTCGCTACGTCCTTGATCACATGATGGAGTACCGAACCAGTGACAATCTGAAGATTCAGTTGGACGTGGGCTGGGTGAAGATCGCCGACGTCGACGTGGCTCCGTTCATCACCTCGCACGCAGACTCGATCGGACTGCTTCACATCAAGGATCCCACGGGAGATCCCGATAAGAAGTTCACCTACTTGGGAAACGGCCTTCTCGATCTGAACGAGGTGGTCGACGCGGCGAGACAGATCGGATCAGAGTGGCTGATCGTCGAGTTCGCCGGAGACATGGGCGATCGGATGGAGGCGGCTCGATCGAGCCTCGCTTCGCTGACAACGGTCCTTGGCTGATCATGTCCAAACTGAAGATCGGCATCATTGGATGCGGGGCGATTAGCGACATCTACCTGCAGAATCTGACAACCACGTTCGCGCATCTTGTCGACGTCGTCGCATGCGCAGACACGGTTCGGGATCACGCTACGAAGCGCGCAGGTGAATTCACTATCCCTCGCGTTCTCAGCCCTGACGAGCTGATCGCGGATCCTACGATAGAGATCGTTCTCAACACCACACCGCCCCGGGCACATGCTCCAATCGCGATCCAGGCGCTCAACGCAGGCAAGCACGTCTGGGTCGAAAAGCCTCTCGCTCTCTCCCGCGATGACGCGCGAACCGTCCTTGAGGCAGCACAGGAGAACGACGTGCACATCGGTTGCGCCCCGGACAGCGCGATTAGCGCCGGACAACAGACTGTACGAAAGCTGATTGACGAGGGCGCAATCGGCAGGGTCGTTGCAGGAAACTTCACCTGCGTCGTGCGCCGAAGCCCGGAGACGTTTCACCCGAACCCGGAGTTCTTCTTCAAGGCGGGCGCGGGACCGATGCTGGACCTGGGCGTCTACTACATAACTGCATTGGTAAGCTTGCTGGGGCCGGTCAAGAGTGTACGGGCTTCGGCGACCTCTTCGTTTCCGACGCGAACCATCTCCTCCGACAGATCTCACGGACTCCGCGGCCAGGTAATCAAGGTGGAAGTCCCAACGCACTACACCGGGACGATCGAATTCGAGTCCGGAGCGATCGTTTCCTTCGTAACGAGCTGGGACATTCGTGGACTTCACTCGATGAAGGACGGACTGGAGTTCTACGGGACCGAAGGATCAATTCGGATGCACGACCGCAACGCCTACTCGGCAACGAAGGTCGGCATGTCGACGGTTGATGGTGGCGAATGGTCTCCCGTGGAGACGCCCTTCCTTGACTACGGCGTCGTCCGAAAACCGGGAGAACTGGGTTCGCTCAACGCGCGAGGTATTGGACTGGTGGAGATGGGAGTCGCGGCCCGGAACGGTCAACGGGCGCGACTGGACGGCACACTCGCGATGCACGTTCTTGATGTTATGCTCTGCATTGATGAGTCGGCCGAGTTGCGTCGCGCCGTTGAGCCAACGAGCTCATACACACGCGCCCGTCCTATGCCGGCCGGAGTTCATGAGCTGATCGCGCAGTAGGCTCAATCAGATCCCTTGAGCTTCCAACACCTCCATAGCCGCTCGACGGCCAGTCTGCATCGCACCATGCACATATCCCATTGAGGCGCAGTCCGTATTGGTCGCCTCCCCGGCGAAGAAGAGTCGCCCTCCAATCGGCTCGGCCAGCGCCGCCTTGTCATCCAGATAGTGCTCCGTCGTTGGACCCGCAAAGTACCCGCCGATGGAGGGCACTTCAGTCCAATCCATGAGGTACGAGTCAACGAGATGCTTCGAGGCTCGACCATCAAACACAGAATCAAGATCGCGGAGCACCGCAGCGATCGCTCCACCGTCCGCCGCGCGGGCGTGTGCGGCGTGGCTCCCAACCGCGTAGCCGGTAAGAACAGGTTCGGCACCCCGCCTTCCCGCCTCCGCCGGCCACACGATTGATGAGGGCAACCCGTTCAGATAGGCAAGGTCGGTGGGCCAGAAGAGTTGGTCGAACTTGAGAATGACTTTGAGTCCTGGGATCATATCGAGCCGGGTCATACT
>JANQQY010000417.1 GCA_028284845.1 Spirochaetales bacterium | reverse complement strand
GATGACACGCGCTCCAGCAGTGATCGATCTCCGTCGGGTGATTGGCCAGAAGAGTAAGCTCCTCTTGCGCCTTATGCCGCGCCCTCTCCTCCGCTATCTCGAGCGAGTCATTCACGTAAAGGATCTCAATCGCGTGATCGCGGAACTCGCCACCGTCGAAGGCGTCGAGTTTGCTCGTGGCGGCCTTGAGCATATGGGTGCCACGGTCGTTGCGCGGTACGCCGAACGCCTTGACGGCGTCAAGCGGCCAATCGTTGCCGCCAACCATCCGCTTGGTGGCCTTGATGGGCTCGCGCTGATCTCAGCCGTGGCGGAGCGGCACGCCGACGTAGTTCTGCCCGCCAACGATCTGCTGATGCACCTTGAAGGTCTCTCTCCCGTCCTTGTGCCCGTGAACAAGCACGGGACCAATCGTGAGAACCGCGAGAGATTCGAGGATGCCTTTGCCGGAGACAGAACGGTCATTCACTTCCCGGCTGGACTCTGCTCCAGAAAGAAGGGCACGATCGTTCGCGATCTCGTCTGGCAGAAGAGCTTCATCGTTCGCGCCATTCGCTATCGCCGTCCAATCGTGCCGACCTACGTGGATGGGCACAATTCAGACTTCTTCTACAACCTCGCTCGTCTTCGCCGGTTATCACGCCTTGGTTTTAACCTTGAGATGCTCTACCTCGTTGACGAGATGTACAAGCAGCGCGGGAAGACGATCACCATCACCTTTGGCCGTCCGATCGACGTTGCCGTTTTCGACCGATCGCGGACGACGTGGGAGTGGGCGCACGCCGTTCGACGCCATGTCTATCGGCTGGCAATCGATCCCGCTGCAGAGTTCGAGGCCGCTCATGCGTGACGGACGAAAGATCTGGCAGTGGGAGTTCTGGCCTTTCTGGGCGTTTTATGCGCCCGTCTACGGGCAGCTCGTCGCTTCCGCACTTCGAAACGGCGCATTTGCGCACTTCTGCTGCGCGAATCCGGGAATCCCCTACGGTGGACTTCTTGAGTACTCCAAAAACTCGCTCACACGTCCCATCGCGAAGGAGTTTCTTCCGGCAACGGTGGAGGTGCCTGCGAGCGCAGATGCTGCCGAGTTGCTGCGTTCGGCGACTGAGATTGGAGTGAGCTTCCCAATGATCGTGAAGCCGGATCGTGGGGAGCGCGGCTTCTTTGTGGAGAAGATCGACGATCAACCTGCGCTCGATGACTATGTGCTCCGGATGCATCTCTTCCTTCGGGAACTCGATCTGCGCGGTCTTCACGCCGACAAAGAGCGACTTCTGGTGCAGGAGTATGTGACCGAGCGTGAAGAGTTTGGTGTCATGTGGGTTCACCACCCCGATTGGGAGTGCGGTCGCATAACCTCCATCGTTCACAAGCAGCTTCTGTCGGTGGTCGGCGATGGCAGGCGATCGCTCGGCGTTCTGGTTCACGAGGACGAGCGCGCCGCGTATCACGAGTCGATGTTGCGCGAGGTCTACTCCGAGCGGCTCTCAGAAGTGCCATCGTCCGGCGAACTCGTTCCTCTCGTGGAGATTGGAAACCACTCGCGCGGAGCGACCTTCCGGAACGCGACTCCGCTCGCGGACGATGCTCTTGTGGAGACCATGACTCCGCTGGCACATGCAATACCCGGATTCTCGCTCGGCCGATTCGACATCCGGGCGGCAGGGCTCGACGCCTTGCGTTCGGGTGACTTCAAGGTTATTGAGGTAAACGCAGTGAACTCGGAGCCCGCCCACATCTACGATCCAGCCAACCGCCTTCGAGACGCCTATGGGGATCTCCTTGCTCACTGGAGGATGGTCGAGGCTGTGGCGAAGGCGCATCGACGCGATGGATGCACCCCACCGACCTTTCGTGATCTGCGAGGCGCTGTTGGGCGTCACGCGGCCCGGCTGGGCGCCGCTCGCGCAGCGCTCGCACGCGAGGAGTCGCCATGAACATCCGCGAGCCCGTCGCCCCCGAGCTCATCGCCTCCGAGCTGACCGAGCGGACCTTTGTGCGAGCCTTTCGGGGCGTTGAGATCCACGTTACCACCGCTTCAGAATCACCTCACACCATGCAGGAGATCGGCCGCATCCGCGAGGTCGAGTTCCGAGTCGAAGGCGGTGGCACGGGCAAAGACGCGGATATCGATGAGTTTGACACCGGCAACCGACCCTTCTTCCAGTTGGTGGCATGGGACCCTGACAACCGCGAAATCATTGGGATGTACCGATTCCTGCGCGCCCACCATGCGGCTCGCCACGGCGAAATTTCTCTTCCCACTGCCCGGCTCTTCGAGTTTGCGCCCTCCTTCGTCGCCGACTATCTTCCCCACACCATTGAACTCGGTCGGTCGGTGGTGAACCGGAACGCGAAACGCGCGATCATGGGCCTCTTTGCGGTCTGGTCGGGGCTTGGGGCGATCGTCGCTGAGGCGCCCGATGTGCACTTCTTTTTTGGCAAGTACACGACCTATCCAAAGATGCATCACGCTGCGAGAGCCGCACTCGATCGGTTTATGACCGTTCACTGCCCGGATCCCGATTCCCTTGTCCGCCCGGTCGCGTCGCTCGTCCCGGAGACTCCAAACGAACTCAGTGTTGAGTACTCGGGTGAGTACGAGCCCGACTATGAGCTTCTCCAGAGCACGATGAAGGGCTACGACGAATCGATTCCACCGCTGGTTATCTCCTACCTCGGACTGAGCCGGACGATGCGCTGCTTTGGCACCGCGATGAACCCCCACTTTGGTGACGTCCTTGAGACGGCGATCATGGTCGATATCAGAGACGTCAATCAGCGGCAGAGACATCGGTTTGTAGAGAGCTACGAACACACGAACGATCGCTGGCTCCACTGGGTTTCGCTCTAGGCTCGTGGTAGGGTAGCGCATGGAATCTGCAAGCGTCGGGGCCCAAGTGGCAATCATCGTCCTCGTACTCTCGCTTCTTGGGCTCGGCTATGGATTCGATAGTGCCGACCTGCTTGAGGGAGGCGTGCCGACCGGCTCGATCGACGTTGTGGATCAAGTCCGCGACGATGGGCCGGCCTATACGATCACGATCAACAGCGCCGAAGGAACGCAGATCTACGACGCAGAGGCAAGTGATCTTGCCGGGCAGATCTTCCTGCTTCATTCCGGCGATGGCGCGCAGATCGTCATAGACACGACGGCAACGCTCTCAGCGGGGGCGGAGCTGCGAGGCGATCGATTCCGAGAGATCGTCCCCGATGGCGACACCCCCGGTCCGATCTACCTGATCGACTATGGAGATTTCCTGATGGCGTCTTTGCCTGCTTCCAACATCATTCTCGTGGTGAGCCAATGAGGCGGGTCCTCTTTGTGTGCACCGGGAATATCTGCCGAAGTCCGCTTGCGGAGGCCCTTCTCCGCGACCGCGTTGAGCGCCGCGGCATCACTACGATTGAGACCGATAGCGCCGGCACCCATGCCGATCACATGGGCGAACCATCGGACCAGCGCATGCGAAGCACCGCACTGGGCCACGGAGTCACGATTGAGCACAACGCTCGTCGCGTCACTTCGAGCGACTTCGCCCGCTTCGATCTGATCGTTGGGATGGACGACGGGCATATGCGTCGGCTCGAACAGATGCGCGACGGGCGCCCAGTTGAGCTCCGCAAGATGCTCGAGTATCACCCCACCTATGCCGGGGACGGCCATGCTCCGGATGTTCCCGACCCGTGGTATGGCGGTATGCGGGGATTTGAAGAGGTCTACGAGATGATCGATGGTGCGATCGACGGATTGATCGAAGAGCTGATCGAATCGTGACCGATTCGTCCACGCCAGCCTTTCCCTCCGTTGCTGAGGCGGTCGCATCGTTGTTTGGCGCGGATTCGCATCCGGTCCAGAGCTCGCCCGTCGCCGGAGGATGCATCGCGAACGGG
>JANQQY010000389.1 GCA_028284845.1 Spirochaetales bacterium | reverse complement strand
TAGTAGCATCGAACGCCACCATGGAACGCGCGATCAGAAGAGCGGCGAGACGCATCCGTCGAGGCAGGCTTGTGGTCTTTCCCACTGAGACCGTCTACGGATTGGGGGCAGACGCAACCAATGCACGCGCCGTTGCTCGCGTCTTTGCGGCAAAGCAGCGGCCGGCGGATAATCCGTTGATCGTTCACATTGCCTCCGTCGAGCACCTCAGAAGCGTCGCGGCTTCGCCCACAGCGATGGAGCGGTCGCTTCTACAGGCGTTCTCACCGGGCCCCTTCACCCTGGTACTCAATGCTCGCGATGATCTTCCACGCGCGGTAACGGCGGGACTGGGCACGGTTGCGGTACGGATTCCCGATCACCCACTGGCGCTCGACCTCCTCCAGGCCGCGATGATCCCCATTGCCGCACCAAGCGCGAACCGATCGGGCGAGCCGAGTCCAACCACGCTTGAGATGGCTCGGCGAAGCCTCAAGCGTCGTGGTGTGACCTATCTCAACGGCGGATCGACTCGGGTAGGTCTCGAGTCGACCGTTGCCAGACTCGTTGGGCAGACGGTGATCATTCTTCGTCCGGGGGCCGTCACGGAGACCATGATCACAGAGAGGTTTCCGTCGCTTACCGTCGGGTCAGGCGAGGCGGCGGATGACGTCCGGTCTCCAGGTACGCGGCATCGGCACTATCATCCGCGTGCGTCGGTCGTGACGATCGAAGAGGCCATCCATGCACGCGCCTTAAGCGAGCGCTCGGGAGCGAAGCGCCTCGCCGTGGTTGGGCTCGATCCCGATGTCGGTCTTTGCCTTTCGGAGATGGAGAACGCGGTCGGTCCTGCAGCGATGCAGGTGGTGGTCCGTCGGGCGATGAGTCTTGCTGAGTATGCGTCGAGTCTCTATCGCTGGTTTTCAGAACTGGATGACGAGGGAGTGCAAACGATCGCCGCGCTCCTTCCCCCGAACGAGGGATTGGGGCGGGCGATCAGAGATCGTTTGCTTCGCGCGAGTGGGGCGCATCCGCCTGAAGGCGTTTGAGCAAGAGCATTGCAATCGCGGCGCGCTCGTTGCGGCTCAGTTCCGCCTCCAGGCGCGCCATCTCGCTTCGAACACGGTCGGAAGAATCGCTGTCGCCAGCGAAGAGTTCGTTCGCCTTTTCGATCTGATAGCTGTTGATGCAGTAGACCGAGTCACCACCGGTGAGGTCGATCTGTCGAGAGAGAAGACTCATTCGCGGAAACTTTGGCCGCAGCCGCAGCTATGGCTCGCCCTAGGATTCATAAACCGGAATCCGGCCTCCACAAGATCGTCCGAATAGTCGATATGCATCGCCTCCACGTAGGAGACGCTCTGCTGATCGGTTACGACGCGGAGATCCCCGTCGTTGAAGACCTCCACATCGAACGGCCCTGGAGTGTCGTCAATGACGGCCTGGTAGCTCATGCCACTGCACCCGCCCTGTTCGACCCAGATGCGGAGGAAGCCCTCACCCTCTCCGCGCGCCTTCAGAAGCTCGCTCCGGGCGAGATCCGTGATCACCATGCTCTCTTTGGTGGCGTCAGCCGTTTGTGCGTCCATATCTGACCAAAATGCTATTCAATAGCTGCCTCGTGGTCAATCCGACCGATCATCGAGATCACTCTGCTTGCTGAGTCGCTCGCCTGGCGCAGGCGATCCCCCACCTCGCGCTCGATCTCGGTCAGAACGGAGACCGGGTAGGTCGAGACCCCATCGGACTCGACAAAGGGGTAGTGGAGGATGGGCGAATCGGCCCGGGCCCTCTGGATGGTGTCCATGTGGTCGTGACCCATGCGGAAGGCACCGTAGGTGACGCTCTCTACTCCCGCGTGCAGGAGCGGAGCAATGTGATCGCTAATGAGAGCCGCATAGGCCTCTCGCCATCCCTCGATCAGCAGCACTGGATCGATCGCGATCGATACACAAAAGCCACGCTCGAGAGCGAGGCGGATTGAGGCGATCCGATCCTCCAGAGTGGCGGTCTGCCCCTCATATCGCCGTACCACCTTGGCCGGTGATAGGCTCCAGGTGAGAATCAGGTTCGAAGGCCGATCACAGGCAAGAATCGACTCAGGAAGTCTCCCCTTCGTGCGCACCTCGATGGTGACGTTCGGGATCAAGGCAGCGCGATTGATCCAATCGCGAGTGAAGGGAATGAGCGGCTCGAAGCTGAGGATGTCGCTCACGTAGGCTATACTGAGCCAGAAATCACCCTCCCGCGCTCGCTCGATCGCCTCTGCGTATACATCCTCCGAGTTTACGGCAAGCACCGGATAGGCCGAATGATGCATTCCCTGGAGAAAGCAATAGTCGCAGTCGTACCTGCAGTTGCGAGCCTGATCTGAGTAGAATACGGGCAGCCGACGCTCACCGCGGACCAGAGCCGGCGCGCGATAGAGAAAGGGTGGTCGAAGGACAATTGCCACGACCGCCGGGTCGCGCTTCTGCATCTGGTAGTCCTGTCGTTTCCTTCCCAGCACCTGATGAGCGTCGTCGATCTCCACAATCGGTCGCCCGGCGAAAGCTCGTATGAGGCGTTGTCCGTGAGGATAGTCGAGGGCAGCGCGCTCGATGTAGAGCCGAGAGTAGGGCTTGCTATTCCGGGACACGCCAGCGCTCCAGCGCGTCGGCCAACGTGGCAAACGCAATATTTCGATCGTGCTTGGTCGATGCCTCCGAATACCGCGTGCGAAGCGGCGCCGGGATCGACCCTCCTCGAATCGCCGCCGACCGTGTCGCGCTTGCAAGCCTTGCGCGCTGCGTCTGCGTCAATCGCAACTGCTCTGCGACGTCTCGGGCCATCACGATCGCCTCACGCACGTGTGGGCCTCCAGCCCTCGATCTCTCCGCACGGGTGAGGCCGTTCTGAAACGCAGATATCATCTCCTCAAGGCGACTGATTGGTTCCGGCGCGATCCGGACGGCGGCGACCCGGTCGGGTCCAAGGATGGCAACCGCCGATGCGACGACCGCGGCGAGTCCCACCTGCGTCTTCGATTGCGCCTCACGGCCGAGGCGCGCGTCCGGGTCGACGTTGACCTCTGTGCTCGCCTGCAGTTCGATTCCAGGCAGGTGGTTTCCGGGGAGTGACTGCTCGCCCAGGACGATCAGCGAGTCGATCATCGCGTCGGCGGCCTCCGGTGACGACTCTTCTATCGCGATCACGCCGTCGGCCTCTGAGCGCGCGATCGATGCTGCGGCAAGGGCGATCGCATCGGTGATCCGATCCGGTAGTGGATCGAGGAAGGATAGGGATGGACCGGTCCTCTTCTCCGCGCTTCTGAGCGCCGAGCGGAGATGTTTACTCCCCGTATAGACGAGGATCATTCGAGCGCGAGCAGTGTGCCGATTATCGCCGGATCGTCTCCCGACTCGAGGCGATCGAGCGAGACGCGGACGAACCGATTGCGGAGCTGTTCGCTCTCGAGTGGCGCATCGCGAAGGTCGACTCGAACGGGTACGTAGTGCTCGGTCAGCCCACGAGCGACAACCCCCGCCGCGTCGACCTGCTCCACCAAGAGCGTGGCCTCCCGTCCAATATGGCGCGATCGATAGGCGCGCTTACTCTCCTCGGAGAGTTCTCGAATCTGCCGTGCGCGATCGGTCTTCACGGACGAGGCTACGTGATTGGGCATTCGCGCCGCGCGGGTGCCCTTGCGAACCGAGTAGGGGAAGGTATGAACGTGCCCGAACTGGTGCTCTCGCACGGCGGCCAAGCTCTCGGCGAACATCTCGTCGCTCTCTCCCGGAAAGCCGACGATGATGTCTGTCGTCACATTAAACAGCGGATCGATCGATCGAAGCTTCTCGACCAAGAGACGGTATTCCAGAGCGGTGTATTGTCGGCGCATTGCAAGCAGCGTTCTCGCTGAGCCCGATTGGAGGCAGAGGTGAAGGTGGGGCGACATACGCTCGTGACGAAAGAGCTCTATGAATCGCGCATCGAGCTGATCCGGCTCCAACGACGAGATCCTGATCCGATACCTCGCATCCCGCGCCTCCAGAATCTTCTCGACGAGTTCGGCAAAGCCGTTGTCGCCGTCGCGGTACCGACTCATGTTGACGCCCGTAAGCACGATCTCCTTTGCTCCGTCGTCGATCGCCTCTTGGACTGAGGCGACGATCGCATCCGTCTGGCGGCTCTGCGCTCGGCCGCGAACCTGAGGGATGATGCAGAAGGTGCAGTGGTTGTCGCACCCATCCTGCACCTTGATCGTCGTTCTGGTGTGAAATGTCCGATTCGGGACCGGAAAGTCAAAGACACTGCCCTGCGGGTGGATGATCTCGCCGCGAAAATGCGCATCCACGAGGGCGGGTATGCTCTGTTTCTCCTCGTTTGGAACGATGTAGGTCTGGCCGTCCGACTCGAGTTCATCCCGGTGGCTATCGACAAAGCAGCCGGTCAACACCGTGACCCCGCCGGCCCGGGTCGCGCGGTTCCAGAGGTTTCTGCTCTTCCGGTCTGCGCGGTTGGTGACCGTGCAGCTATTGATCACGCGCACGTCGGCCGGCTCGTCGAATTCGACGACTTGATAGCCGGATTCAGCGAGTTGGGTGGCGATGGAGTCTGTCTCGAATTGATTGAGCTTGCAGCC
>JANQQY010000375.1 GCA_028284845.1 Spirochaetales bacterium | reverse complement strand
AGTGCGCGTATCATGAACCTCTATGAGCGCAACGCGGATATGGTCGAGGTCTCCACAATGGCCGACTTCTTTGGGAATCGCTGGAGCGTGAATGCGGTCATGATGGGAAACCCCAAGCAGACCATCTTTTTGATGCCGTCGGCGACGATCGCGAAGTGGTTCCGTAAGACGAGCGGTCCGGTTGGGCTCCATGCCACCGTAGAATCGGGGGATCTCGATGTCTCGGCCAGTCGAAACGGAGATACGCTCTTCCTTCACATTGTGAATCCACAGCTCGACCGAGCCGAAGAGGCGAGCATTGCTGTCAGCGGAGTCCCTCTCGGGTCGGTCACCGCGCATACGATCTCCCCCGACCGCCTCGATGCCTACGTCGATGCCGACCACCCCGACAGTTTCGAGCCGACCACGGCGACCGGAACGGCGTCGGATGGCGCCCTCACGTGGAACTTCCCGCCCGCTTCAGTCACCATGCTGGAAATCGATGCATCTGGAATAGCGAATGGGTAGTCGTATGGACAAAGTTCGAGTAGCACTCGTTGGGTCTGGAGCGATTGCCCATCGCCACGGCTACGCGCTCAAGCAGAATGAGTTCGCTGAGCTCACCGCCGTCGTTGATGTGAATCGGGACAATGCGTCTGCATTTGCCGCGAAATGGGGAGGCTCGGTGTACGACTCGCTTGACGATTGCCTGGGTGAGGTCGATGCCGTCTACGTTCTTACGCCGCCGAGCGTCCGGCCGGACTACGCGCTTGCTGCGCTCAGTAGCGGCAAACACCTTCTCTGTGAGAAGCCGCTCGCCGCAAGCGAGGCCGATGCACGACGCATCGCAACCGCGGCGGATGAGGCCGGAACGGTTGCCGTGATGGGACTCAACATGCGGCACCGGAGGGGCTTTGATCGCCTGCGGCACGCCGTTCACCAAGGCAAACTCGGACGCCCCTATCACTTCTGGAGGCAGCGGTTCGGATCGGGTCCCGGAGCGACCGGCACGATAACCAGTAAGAACTGGCGGACCGATCCACAGTACGTCGTTGGAATGACCGTGGAATCGTTCTCCCACGATGCCGACCTCCTGCGATGGATTATGCAAGACGAGATCGTCTCGGTGAGTTCGATCGTCTATGGAACCGTTCCGGACATGCCGACGTTTGACAACAACGCTTACGTGCTCTTCCGTCTGAAGAGCGGCGGCTCCGCCACGATCACAGCGAGCTGGTCGAGCCGGATCAGCTTCAACGATTGCGGTGTACTCGGCGAGTCTGGTACCGCCTTCCTCTACGGGTCGGCGTTGGGCAACAACGGGATTTGGTGTAGCCGAGAGTTTCACATCAAGACCGATGACGACGAGTTCGAAACGATCGAAATGATTCAGGATGACCTCGATGAGGCCTCGTACGTCAACGAAACCGATGATTTTGTGAGTGCAATCCGAGAGGGGACAACGCCGCGCACGACGATCTGGGACGGATATGAGACGCTTCGGGTCTCCGCCGCCGTTCTGGAATCCTCTCGAATCGGTGCTCCGGTAACTCTGGAGTAGGGCCAATGAGCAAAGCGATGCCGCTTGAGTGGGTGACCGGATCGCCGATTCTCCGGGTCCCACCCGACAAGCGTGACGACTGGTGGTCTGTCAAGGACCCATCCATCGTTCGCGTTGACGACGCCTGGCACCTCTTTGCCACGGTGCGCGCCCGAACCCGGTCTCACGCCATCGCGCACTACACCTTTCGCGACTTCGCCGAAGCCGTGTCGAGTCGTCCGACCGTGATCTGTGCTCACGCCGGATACTGGTGCGCACCACAGGTATTCTTCTTTCGCCCTCATCTGACGTGGTACTTGATCAGCCAGGCTAAGAGCCAAGACTGGAACCCGGAGTACCGCGCCGGCTTCTCCACGACCCGGACGATTGAGGATCCTCACTCGTGGACAACACCGGTGCCAATGACCTTTGAGTGGGAGGCCGGGAGGCCCTATCTCGACTTCTGGGTGATCTGCGACGACTCGCATGCCTTCCTGTTTTTCACCTGCGACAACGGTCAAATGTGGCGGAGCCGTACACGGATCGCGGACTTCCCGGAGGGGTGGGGCAGGCCTGAGCTCGCCTACGAAGGGGACATTTTTGAGGCGAGTCATATCTACACCATGCCGGATGGGAGCTACCTCTGCCTCATCGAATCGCGGGAAGAGGACGACAAGCGTGAGTTCCGCGCCCTGACGGCTGCCTCGCTCGATTCGGTGTGGAGCTCGCCGAAGGATCGCTCCTGGAGGTACGCCTCTGCCGGGAACGTCCGCCAGGTTGATCGCCACTGGACAGATTCAGTCAGTCACGGCGAGCTCATTCGGCTCTCAAACGACGAACGCCTGGAGGCCGACCCAAGCGCCGACTTTGTGTTCCAGGGCGTCCTCCATGCTGACCGTTTGGGGAAGCCGTACGGTGAGATTCCCTGGGAA
>JANQQY010000334.1 GCA_028284845.1 Spirochaetales bacterium | reverse complement strand
TCCGTTTATCCTCGTGGCGTTTGTGGGATTTCCACTCAGTCAGACGATCTACGGTTTCTTGCTGATGCAGCGACTTGCTCAGAGCGCGGCGCTTGGATCTTCCGGAGCGAATTCGGCCTACATCCTTGGTGCAGGGGTGCTCGGTGGGCTCGCAATTGGTATGTCCGCGTGGCTCCAGGGTCGAGCTGCAGCAGCGGCCTCGGACAGCATGGGTGAGACCGGCAAGGGAACCAGCAACTACATTTCGGTCCTCGGTATTGTTGAGACCGTCGCCATCTTTGTCCTGGTCTTCCTGTTGATCATCACGGGATCGTTCGAGGGCTGATGCACGGAGGCCGATTGGCCGATATTGGGAGCAGAATGAGGTTTGTACCGACGCTTGTTCTGCTCCTTTTTTCGTCTCTCCTTCCGGCCCAAGAGGTCGAACCCGCCTGGTTGCTTGAGGCGCGAGCCGAACGGCTGACCGAGCGTCGGGATTTTGCTGGAGCAATCCGCCTCCTTCGCCAGGCTGAGCAAATAGCTCCAAGCAGGGGCGAGACGCAACTTGCCCTTGGGCGTGTCTTCAAAGCCATTAACGACTTTCCTATTGCCGAGGACCATCTCGTAGAAGCACTCGCTCTCGGATTCGAGAGCGATGTCGACAGAACCCTCGCGCTGTATGATCTTGCAGACATCTACAGAACCCGCCGCGATTTGGGGCAGTTCGAGCGAACACTCCTGTCAATCGTGGAGTTGGAGGTCGTCGATTCCGATCTCGTAGTGCCCTCCGGCCCCGATGAGCTGCTCTCGGATCGTGGACTCAATCGCTTTCTGGTCCTCTTCCGGACTCCCGAGACAAGCGCGACTGAGGCGCGTTCTCAACTCGGAGAGCTCTACGTCGGACTCGGGCGGTATGCGGAGGCCGCGGAGACGCTCTCGATCGCCGTTCTGCACGGATTCACCACGATCATCGAACGATCGCGCGCTGTGGATCCCACCTACGAGTTTATCGATGTAGCAACACTCATCTCGCGGTTTGGCGAGGATCCTCAGATCTCCCGGTACCTTGAGTCGGGTCGCCTCTATCACGACCTCTACTATCTGGCCGCGGCCTACTTTGGTCTGGGTGACAGCACTTCGATCGATCTGTGGACCCTGGTTCAGGAGGTTGGAGATGCGACCGAGTGGGGGGCACGGGCCCGGCGCCAGGTAGCCTCACCGCGGCTCGAACCGCTTCTCATTCCCACGCGGTAGCTTGTTGCATCCGGACAGCCTCTGTCGTAGTGTAGCGTCGCATGGATTCCCTCGTCATCCGCGGGGCGCGCGAGCATAACCTCAAGAACATCGACGTCACTCTCCCTCGCGATCGATTGATCGTCGTCTCCGGTCTCTCCGGCTCCGGAAAAAGCAGTCTTGCATTCGACACCATCTTTGCCGAAGGGCAGCGCCGGTATGTGGAATCGCTCTCTGCGTACGCACGTCAGTTCCTCGGCAGAATGGAAAAGCCGGATGTCGACTACATCGAGGGTCTCTCACCGGCGATCAGCATCGAGCAGAAGACGACGAGTCGCAACCCTAGATCGACGGTCGGAACGGTCACGGAGATCTACGACTACTACCGGCTCCTCTTTGCGCGCATCGGTGTCCCGCATGACCCCAAGACCGGGGTCAAAATTGAGAGGCAAAGTGTCGACGAGATCATCGACGCGGTAATGAGCTACCCGGAAAACGCCCGGTTGGTCATCGCTGCTCCCGTGATACGCGGCCGGAAAGGGGAACACCGCAAGGTGCTTGCGGATGCTCATCGCGCCGGCTTTCGCCGAGCGATCATTGACGGTGAGTCGGTCGAGCTCGAAGAGGAGCTCGCGCTTTCGAAAAACAAGAAACATGACATCTCGATCGTTGTCGATCGGGTTCGACGAACAGCCGAGGGGCGACGACGAATAGCGGACAGCATTGAGACAGCACTCGAGCTCTCAGGCGGGCTCGCCGAGGTCGAGGACGCCAAGACAGGCGAGCGCAAGTCGTTCAGCCTGAACTACTACTACCCGGACAGCGAGATCAGCTTTCCCGAACTCGAACCTCGGCTCTTTTCGTTCAACAACCCGTACGGAGCATGCCCGGAGTGTTCGGGTCTGGGGATCCGTCTCGAATTCGACCGCAACCTCATCATTCCCGATCCGTCAAAAAGCTTCATGGATGGTGGGCTCTTGCCCTACAATCCCAAAGCGGCCTGGAACAAGAGTCGATTTCAGAGCTTTGCGAAGCATCTGGGATTCGACCTCAAGACACCGTTTAAGGATCTGGCACCGGACATCCTCGACGCGATCTTCGACGGTACCAACGAACGTATCAAGGTCAAGTACGAGAACAGCAAGAAGACCGGCAAGTTCGAATATGAGACTCAGTTCATAGGCGTCCTTGCGGACTTAAAACGACGCTATCTGGAGACCACTTCCGATGGGATCAAACAGTGGCTCGAAGGGTTCATGCGCCAACAGAAGTGCCATTCATGCGATGGAAAACGCCTTCGTCCTGAGGCACGTGCCGTTCTGATTGACGGCCGAGGCATAGATGATCTCACCCAGGTGAGTGTCCAGGAAGCCTACCACTTCTTCGAGTCGATTACTCTCTCAGATACCGAGACTCAGATCACCTCGCAGATTCTTAAAGAGATTCAGTCGCGGCTCCAGTTCATGATCAGCGTGGGTCTTCAGTACCTCACACTCGACCGGACCGCAGCGACGCTCTCCGGAGGAGAAGCTCAGAGAATACGGCTTGCGACCCAGATTGGGAGCTCTCTGGTTGGCGTGCTCTATATACTCGATGAGCCCACGATCGGTCTCCATCAGCGCGACAACGACCGGCTCATCGGCACGCTTACCCACCTTCGGGACATTGGAAACACCCTTATCGTTGTTGAACACGACGAACAGACACTCCGTGCCGCCGACTACATCGTAGACCTGGGCCCGGGTGCCGGGATCCACGGAGGCGAGGTGGTCGCCGCGGGGACTCTAGAAGAGGTTCTCCGATCAAAAAAGAGCCTGACGGCGCAATATCTCTCGGGTCGCCTCACAATGAGTGCGCCAAAAGAGCGTCGAACCGGGAACGGCAATACGATCGAGATTGTGGGCGCTCGAGAGCACAACCTCCAGGACGTGACGGTCTCATTCCCGCTGGGAACGCTCACCGTCATCACGGGGGTATCCGGGAGCGGCAAGTCGAGCCTGATGACCGATGTCCTCTATCCCGTGCTCGCGAAT
>JANQQY010000308.1 GCA_028284845.1 Spirochaetales bacterium | reverse complement strand
AGGCGTTCAGCGAAGAGCAACCGGACAGCACCCAATATGAGGAATCGTTCGAGGCGATCGACCTCGCCTTTGATGTCACCGGCGGTGAGGAACGACTCTTCGCGGCCGGATGGAGGCGCGCGAACGACCAGACAGACCGGGAAGGAATGGTGCTCCAGCTACGCGTAACCGCGACCGGAACCATCGTCGACTCGGTCATACTCCTTTCCTCGAGCCTTGGCTCGGCGGGGCAGATCTACGATATCGCGGCCGGAGACGGTGGCGTTGGTGTTGTTGGGGTAGCAGGCAACGAGGGCGCTCAGAACGACGCGACATTCGCGTTTATCCCTCACAATGCGGCGACCGGAGATCCGGATGACGTAGTCAGATTTGACTTTGGCGAAAGCTCATGGTTCACGGCGATTCAGCCCTCAAACAGCGGAAGCGGGAGATTCCTTGGAGCGGGAACATTCATTGGCCCCTCCGACCGAGACATCCTTCTCTTGGGCCTGGATGGACCGAGCGGGACAGGCGTCGCCGGAAGCGGGCTTCGAATCGATCTTGGCGGATCAGACCTCGTATGGGGAATGGACCGGATCGTTACCTCCGAAGGCACGGAGCGCTACATCATTGGAGGATCGACCAACTCCGGAGGCGCAACGAACTGGACCGTCGTCATTGTCGCCTGGGACGGTACGGGCGTACCGACCGTCGAGAGTGCTTACCTGATCGTTCAGGACGCGATCGACGACACGCAGGTACGCGCCGTTCACGCCGTACGTCCCGGTGAGAACGATTGGGACGGCCGTGAGGACCTCTTTGTACTCGTTGGTGACCGGAATGTCGCGATCCTGATGGATACCGATGGCGACATGCTCTGGGCATCGGGACTGAGTGAGGAGAGCGACATCAACGGTGTCTATAATGCCGTTACAAGCAACGAGGATCGTGGCGGCTTCCTCTTTGCCGGGGTCGCAAGTCAGGATCCAGACCGCCTCGCCTTTGAGGACGGGCTGGTGATGTGGGCGCTCACACAGGATGGAACGAGCTTCCCGCAGACGGAGGACGTCAGCTCCTCTATCACGATTGGGGCGTTCGACCTTGGAACCGATGTGGTGATCGCAGGCATTACTCCAGACCCGCCGTCGTCGAACAGCACCTGGACGCGTGAGGATTCATACCGCATTCAGGGGTTCGACGATATCGAGGTTGTGGCCCAGTAGCGCGGCTGCGCCTCTCAGAAGAAGTGCCGCTGCAGTTCCAAGAGCTCCGGGTAGTCGGCGTCGTCGTCTCCACACTCTGACTTCATCGCCAGCAGCGCTCTCTTGAGCGACGCGGCGGCAGCGGCATGGCCTGGGTCGCCTATCAAGTTGGTCGTCTCAAGCGGGTCGTTCTCAACATCGTAGAGCTCGAAGCCGGGCTCGATGGGGATGTCCGACTCGCCCTGGTCGCAACCGGTGGCGTCGAGCTTAAGACCGTAGAAAAAGACGAGCTTGTACTTGTCGGTACGGATGCCGTAATGAGCCGGGACCGAGTGGTGCGCCATATGCATCCAATACCGGTAGTAGACACTCTGTCGCCACGTGCTCGGCGTAGCGCCGGACAGGTTGGGACGGAAGCTTCGCCCCTGCATCCAGTCGGGTGCCGAGGCTCCTGCAAAATCGAGCAAGGTTGGTGCGAAGTCGGTATTGTCTATCATATCGCGGTTGACCTGCCCCGCGGCAAGCTCAGCAGGGTAGCGGATCAAGAGGGGCATCTGCTGAGACTCGTCGAAGATCCATCGTTTGTCGATGTGATCGTGCTCTCCGAGCATCATGCCCTGGTCACTTGTGTAGACCACGATGGTGTTCTCGGCGAGACCGTTTACGTCCAGATAGTCGAGCAATCGCCCCACGTTCTCATCGATTGATCGAACGGTACGGAGATAGTCGCGCATGTACTTGTCGTACGCCTTCCGCGCCCTCCCCTCAAAATCGAGACCGGAGAAGTCGACGGGTCCACCGTTGGGATATTTCTCCGCCATGAGGTGCTTCACCATGTTGCGCTTCTCCCACCGCTCGCTCACCGTGCTCCCATAGCGACGCGAGATCTCCTGCTGCCCCTCTTTCGTCTCAAACAACGTCTCTGGCTCGGCGAAGGTGACGTCGTTAAAGATGTGTTCGTGCTTGTGGTGATACTCAAAGAAGTCGTGCGGCGCCTTGTGATGACAGCAGAGGAAGAACGGACGATTTGCGTCGCGCTTCTCGAGCCAGGCGAGTGTCTTGTCGGTCACAATGTCGGTAACATAGCCGGTGTGCCGAGCGAGCGTACCAAAGGCGTAATCGTCGATGTCCTGTGGAGAATAGCTCGAAGCGGTCGATGGGTCCTCAACGACGACCCCGTCCGTGATCTCCGTCCCGTCCGGATAGACGAAGTAGGGGTCGTTGTAGAGCCCCTGGCCCGGCAAGACCGCCCACTCGTCAAAGCCGCGGGGCACCATGGGAAGATGCCACTTGCCAAAGATCGCCGTCTGGTAGCCTTCTGCGCGAAGCAGTTCGGGCAGGATGGTCGTATCATCGCGAAGGGTGTCTGCGAGGGTTTTGACACCGTTGATATGGCTATGCTGCCCGGTGAGAATGCTCGCACGACTCGGCGTGCAGATCGAGTTCGTGCAGAAGCAGTTCTCCAGCCGGACGCCCTCGTTGGCTATGCGATCAAGGTTTGGCGTTGGCGCATCCTCTGCGAGCCTTGAGCCGTACGCGCTGATCGCGTTGGCAGCGTGGTCATCCGACATAACAAAGATGATGTTTGGCCGTTTCCCTTGCACGATCGTTCTCCTCCTACCCGTGTCCCGCGGGCATTTCCATAGTCACGACCTCAACCCAGAACCCAAAATGATAGTGTCCCGGCTCAACACAGAACGGTGCTCGGGTCTGAGGTCCGCAGCTTCCCGTTCCAACACCACGCTGCTTCAGGTCGATACAGACGACGGTCTCCGGTCGAATGATATCCGCAACCTCGTTCGCATGAGTACAGGCAAAGAGATCCTCCGGAGCGAAGTGGTGCGCCGAAAACTCGAAGCGTGGGTCGGCGGTGAACCTGATCGCACGAGAACCGTTCGAAAGCTCGAACCAGCGGACATCGGACTTGCTTCCGTTCTCCTGCGGCACCAGATAAGGAACGTATTGCTGAGTGACGGAACTCGTATACAACCCCACGGGCGAACCGGCGAACCGGTCGACGTGATTCTCATGCGGCCCCCGTCCAAACCAGGAGAGCGCCTCGTAGCCCTCCGGCAACTCGAGCACTACTCCAACTCGCGGCAGCGTTGGAAAGGAGGGAGGAATGTCGACGTCAAAATCGTAGCGCGCGAGCGAGGGTAACTCGTTCCGAGCAGATGGGAGCATTCGCACCCTTCGGGCAAAGGCGACGTGTGCCTCTGGATCACTACCGACGTAGGAGATCCGCTCAATGGAAACGCCGGCTTCATTCGCTGCAGCCGAATCGCCGGACTCGAGATCGTGGCGCTCAGGTACAGCCCTCAGGCGATCCAATCCGGCGGCAAACCACATTCCCATCGGCTTACTCTCCTGCCCATCCCACCCCCGAATGCCGTCGTTGTCTGTAGGAGCGCGGAAGAGGTTGAGGCGCGGCGGGACACGAAACAGAGGCTCACCCTCCACGAAGAGTTGTCCCCCCGCCTGGGAGGAGAGGGGAAGCCGACTTACGGTGTTGCTGCGAGGTTCGTTTCGTGTGGGCTCATTGACGGCGAGCTGCTCCCATGCAACAAGATGACCAGCATCACACCAGGGCGTATCCCGGGCAGATTCGAAGGTGAAGAGTGCATATGACTCGCTCTCGGCCTCCGGATGGACAAACGGTAGCGTGATTTCGATCGATCTCCCGGGTGCGACCTGAAGCGGTGGCAGGTCACCAGCGTCGCGAATCTCCCCGTCGACCTCCAATCGCCACTTCCCTCTCAGCCAGGCGAGCGAGGTGAAGTCCTGCTTGTTCACGATGGTGAAGCTCCCGGGATGTGCCGCGACAACAGCAAGTGGCTGAGCGAGCTTCTTAAACTCGTATGCTGCAGGATGTGGAGTCCGATCGGGCCAGAAGAGCCCATCGGCCACAAAGCAGCCGTCGTGGATCTCTTCACCAAAGTCCCCACCGTACGCCCAGTACTCTCGACCCTTCGCGTCCCTCTGCTTGATCCCATGATCAGCGAACTCCCAGATGAAGCCGCCCTGGAGCCCAGGGTAGTGCTCGAACGCTTCCCAGTACTCGTTGAGGCTCCCATTGGAGTTTCCCATCGCATGAGAGTATTCGCAGAGAATGAGCGGACGGGCGTCGACGTTGTTCTCGGCATACTCGATGATGCGTTCAATGGGCGTGTACATGGGATTGTAGAGATCATTGGAGTGGTTGAACTGCCCACCAGAAGTGCCGCTCCGGGGATTCCACAGTTCTTTGAGTTCACCCTCATGATGAATGATCCGGCTCGGGTCGTAGGCTCGAACGCGCTGGATCGCTGCCGCATGGTTCTCGCCGTGACCCGACTCATTGCCGGCGCTCCACGCGATCACGGAGGGGTGATTTTTGTCGCGCTGTACCATCCGAACGATTCGCTCCTCAAATGCACGGGCCCATCGCGGATCGCGACAGATCGAGTGGTAGTTGGCATGAGCCTCGATGTTTGCCTCATCTATGAGGTAGAGTCCGTACTCGTCACAGAGGTCGTACCACACCATCGTATTCGGGTAGTGACTGGTTCGAACGGCGTTGAAGTTGAATTGCTTTAACGTCCTGATGTCATCGATCATTCGCTCCCGCGTCATGACCTTGCCAAGGGTATCGTCGTGCTCGTGGCGATTGACGCCCTTTATCATGACCGGACGGCCATTGATGAGGAGTTCCCTGTTACGTATCTCGACACGCCGGAAACCCAACCGGACGCAACGCGTCTCTACGATTTGGCCAGCGTGGATCAACGTAACAAGCAAGTGATACAGCTCAGGACGCTCGCTCGACCACGGGATCACCCCGGGAAGATCTTGGGCGAGATCGACGGTGTACTCCTGCTCCCGGAACGAGTGGGAGACGCGAGTTGTCTCTCCCCATCGTTCCTTCCCGTCCGCATCAAGGAGCCGCGCGCGAATCTCGTAGTCGGTGATCGGGCCGCTGTACTCGAGGGGCACCGGATCTCCGCCCTGGTAGTTCGGCTGAGGCTGACTCTCCTCGCCGAGTCCCACGGGAACATAGGCGAACGTCGTGGTGAGCCGCACTCTCCCGGTACGAGACTCATGGTCGTAGTCGGCCCGGGCAAAGAGATCGCGCGTGAACGCCTGCTCCGTCGTGTAGAGGTAGACATCCCGGTAGATGCCACCCATCCACCACTGGTCTTGATCCTCAACATAGCTTGAGTCGGACCACTTAATGACCCTGACTGTGACGCGATTCTCTCCGGGCGCTACCCAAGTCGTGATATCGAACTCACTGGGCAAGCGTGTGTCCTTTCCCATTCCAACGAATGCGCCATTAACGAAGAGTTCCAGGTAGCTTTCGGCTCCGCCGATGTGAAGCACGATCCGGCGACCACGCCACTCCTCCGGAAGTGAGAACTCTCGCTCATAGACGCCTGTGGGATTCTCCTCTGGGACAAAGGGCGGTACGTTCACAAACGGCATCTGAACGTTGGTGTAGATCGGCCGATCAAAAGTGTCGTGCAGAGTCCAGTTCGAAGGGACCGGTATCGTTCCACACCCTGAGGGAAGCTTGGGCGGAAAACCGGAATCGTCCGGAGACGGATAGAGGTGAAACCTCCACGCTCCATTGAGG